>JAGTVD010000258.1 GCA_018224505.1 Desulfatitalea sp.
GCCCAACAGGTGGCCCAAGAAACCATGCAGGAAGTGCGCACAGCACTAAAAATTGACTATTGATAAACCAAACAACCGATCAACCAAACAACCGAACAACCGAACAACCGAACCGAACAACTGATCAACCAAACAACCGATCAACCGATCAACCAAACAACCGATCAACCAAACAACCGAACAACCGATCAACCAAACAACCAATCAACCCTTTACCGAATCACCCGAAGCCCCGACCATGACTGACACCGAAGCCGAATACAAGGTCAAGCTAGAAAATGTCTTTGAAGGACCCATGGACCTTCTGGTGCACCTGATCAAGAAGAACGAAGTGGATATTTACGATATCCCCGTGGGCTTGATCACAGAGAAGTACCTGGCCTATTTAGACTGGTTGCAACTGCTCAATATTGACATTGTGGGCGATTTTCTGGTGATGGCGTCGACCCTGGCCCAAATCAAATCGCGGATGTTGCTGCCGTTTCACAGCGATGACGAAGACGAGGAGGATCCCCGGCTGGAAATCGCACGCCCCCTGGCCGAGTATCTTCAGATAAAATCCGCGGCTGAAGAGTTGGCCAGCCGCAATATGCTCGGCGACAAGATTTTCACCCGGCGCACGAACACCAAGGGGTACCTCGATGGCGAGCAGGACTTGATCCAGGTCGGATTGTTCGAACTCATCGACGCTTTCCAACGGATACTGGAAAAGGTTTCCAAAGATCATGTCGTTGATTTTTCTACCGATACGGTTTCGGTCAAGGATCGCATGAATGCCATCATCGCAGTGCTGGAAGAGAAGGGCTCCCTTGCATTTTTAGAACTGTTTCCCGCACAGCCCCGCAGGATGGATATCATTGCCAACTTCCTGGCCTTGCTGGAGTTGATGCGGCTGAATCTTGTGCGTGTGGTGCAAAGCGCCCAGAGTGGCACCATTCGCCTCTTCTATCAATAGAGCGGTCCAATGCAAGACGAGCTGAAACACATCATCGAGAGCTTGCTGTTTGTAGCGGATGAGCCGCTGACCATAGACAAGTTGCGCGGCATCATTGAAACCGCCGACGGCAAGCAAATCCGCAGCGCCCTGGAATCGCTGACCGAAGAATACGAGCGCCGGGGTGGCGGCTTTCTGCTGCGTGAAGTGGCCGGTGGATGGCAGATGCGCACCCGACCCGAATACCACGAGTGGATCAAACGCATGCTCCAGCCATCGCCGCAACGACTCAGCCGCGCCGCGCTGGAGACCCTGGCACTGATCGCCTACAAGCAGCCGATTATCCGGGCCGATATCGAGTATATCCGGGGTGTGGATTGCGGTGGTGTCCTGCGCCAGTTGATGGAGCGCAAGCTCATCCGCGTTCTGGGCCGCAAGGAGATCGCCGGCCGGCCGCTTATTTACGCCACCACCAAGCTCTTTCTGGAGATGTTCGACCTCAAGGATTTGAACGAATTGCCCAGCCCCATTGAAATCGCCGAATTCTCCACCACCTTGAACGAAAAAAGATCCAGTCCACCGGCACCCTCATCGGAAGTGCCCAACGGAGCGCCGTCGGCGGCAATGGACCCGCTATCCCCCTCCGGTAGCGGACCCGCCGAAGAGATCCAGGATACCGCCGAGCCCGAAGAAGATGCCGACTCTACCAGCGCACCACCCGCCGACATCGATTCGGATACCGAAACCAGCATTGACGATACCCGTGCCGATCCGCATCAACCCCTGGTGCCGTACGAATCGAATCCGGCGCCGGACTGTAATATCGATCCCGAGATGCTAAAAAACACTTGACTTGAAACACCAGCAACCACTATAAACGGCCTGATTGCAGCGGCCGGTGCGTACACGCGCAACTCCGCAGCGAATTCAATGGGCGGTTAACTCAGCGGGAGAGTGCCACCTTCACACGGTGGAAGTCACTGGTTCAAATCCAGTACCGCCTACCAGAGTGCAACAGGGCCGATGAGCGCACACGCTTGTTGGCCCTTTTCTTTGGGAGGGGGACATGCATCCGACGACACTCATTATTGGCGGCTGCCGCAGCGGCAAAAGCCGCCACGCACTCGAGCTCGGCAACGCCATAAACACCCACCGAAAACTGTTCGTTGCCACCTGTGTGCCCCGGGACACGGAAATGCACGCACGGGTCCAGCGCCACCGGCAAGAGCGCGGAAGCGATTGGGAAACCGTCGAGGTGCCCATGGACTTGGCCGAGGCCTTGCACCAGCAGGGTCCCGGGATGGATCTCGCAGTGGTGGACTGCCTGACGTTATGGGTCAGCAATCTGCTGCTGGCGCACGAAACAGAGCCGTTGGCCATCGACCGTCAGGTGAGTGATTTGTGCGCCCTTCTGAGCTCCCCACCCTGCCCGTTGATTCTGGTCACCAACGAAGTGGGCGCCGGCATCGTACCCGATAACCAACTGGCCCGCCGCTACAGGGATTTGGCTGGCCATACCAATCAGCAAGTGGCCACCGCCTGCCGCCGCGTGATCTGGATGGTGGCCGGCATCCCCGTACCCATCAAAACGGCGGTTTAATCGAAAGCGTGGTGAGTCGTATCATGTGGAACGACATCCGGTCCGCAATTCAGTTTTTGACCATCCTGCCTGTTGGACAGATCCGGCATTTCGACCCCCGGGGCACCTTGGTGCAATTTCCCCTCGGCGGTCTGCTGATCGGCATCCTGCTGGTGATCGTGGATAGCGTCGCCGGGAGCATATGGGACCCAGCCGCCACCGCCGTAATCGACGTGGTCACCCTTGCGTTGATCACCGGCGCCTTGCATTTAGACGGCCTGGCCGACACTGCCGATGGCCTTTACGGACGCCGCCCCCCGGAAAAAGCCCTGGCCATCATGAAGGATAGCCGTATTGGCGCCATCGGCATGGTGGCGGTGGTCTGCTGCCTGGGCATCAAATGGGCGGGCCTGGCCGGCATCGCTCACCAACGCGCCGTCTGGCTGTTGCTGATACCCGCCTTTGCCCGAACCACGGTGCTGTTTGGCACCCGGATTTTGCCTTACGGCCGCCCCGGCGGCGGCACCGGACACCCGTTTTTCCAAAACCCGCTAAGGATAAGAGACTTTTGGGGCGTCGCAGCCCTGCTGGCACTGACCACGATGATCTCCGGTTGGGGGGTGTTGTGGATCGTTATCGGCTCCGCCGGACTGATGGTGGGCGTGTTGACCTACTACCGTGTTAAAATCAATTGCATCACCGGAGATATGCTGGGGGCCATGATCGAGGTCACCGAAACGGGTCTCTTTTTATTGATCGCCGCGTCCATGGGGCCGGCTTAAGACTCGCGCAAAAAAGGATGCCCCCATGACCTACCCC
>JAGTVD010000259.1 GCA_018224505.1 Desulfatitalea sp.
CATCCGCGGCGTTTGCGAGACGGCAAAAGGTATGTTGGTGATTGTGGAGCTGGATCGGATATTCCGGGAAGAAGAAATCAAGGCATTGGAGAGCATCAGTGCCCGTTAATTGAGCCAGGATAGAGAGCGGGTGCAAGGTCTGATGCGGCTTCTATTCCACATGCCAACCGCCCGCGACCGCCAATGAAACAAAACGGTTTTTCTCATATTCGCCGATGGCTGTGGGTATTCATGCTGCTTGTCGGAATCACCCTAATCGTGACGTTTTGCCTCGTTTTCAATGAGATTACCGGCACCCTGGCATCCGTTCCCGTCATCATTTCTGCGACCGATAAAAGTACCCCCATCGATGTAACTTCCCTTGTTACGGAATTGAAAGGTCGCATCCTCCTTATTCTGGGCATTGGGGCCGCCGCCGCCTGCCTGCTGTCAATCCTGTGGTTACAAATGGCCACGCGCGCCATCCATCGTCCAATTCGTATGATCCAACGTGCGGTGACGCGAATGGCGCAAGGTAAGCTGAATGAAACCATCACCATCGATACGGCTGACGAGTTCGGTCAGATCGGTGCCGGTGTCAACGAATTGGCCGCCAATTTGCAAGAACTCTTATTGCATATCTGGAAACAGACCGGTCAGTGCGTGGGTTCACTGGAGAGCCTTCAACAAGGTTTAATTGCCTGTGATGGTCATGCCCCGACCCCTGAAGCAAAGGAGGCCTTGGACCAACTGACGCTTGCCATCGACGATCTAAGAGCCATGGCCAAGGCCTATGTGTTCTACGAAGTGCGTTTGGAAGGGGATCAGACTTTGGCGGCCGACCATTATCCATTCCAGGGGACAACCCCTCTGCCAACCGAGACGTCGAATGGGCGCTGACGTGCGCCCGCTCAATACCCACCGAGGGACCGACTTGGGCAATAGGGCTGTTTCAACTTGGATGATGGGGAGTTGCCTTTGCACCCGGTTGTGAAATATGATCCAACATGAAGCCAGAATTGCCCGTTGGATCGACTGGATCGTGCTCGCCGGGAAAGGCTGCGTGTGCACAAGCATCGACACGGTGGGCACTAAAATGTCATCACGCCCGCCCCTGAAAAGGAGAATCCCATGGAGAGCCTCTGGGACATAACCCCCTTGCCACTGTTATCCGCCATCATATGGTTGCTTCTGCTGGTATCGGCCATGTATCTGGCGCGCAAACCCTTTCACCGCGCCGCGGCCGCTTTCGGCCGCATGATTTACAACGCCATGCGACTGGCGGCCGCGTCGGTACGTTTGGCCGAGAAGCGCCTTCAGATTCGCAACCATGAGGTGTTGCTTCATGAAGGCCTCGAAATGGCCGAACGAAAGGTGGCGCTTGAATTCTCCCGCATCAGCGCCGATGTGCGGCGGGATCTGGAAGGCTATCCCCACCTGCAGCGAACGGTGATGCAGGAGTTGGCGAAAATCGAGCAGGATTACGCCAAAAGCGCTGCCATTCCCCAGGCATTGCCCGATTGGGTCAAAGTGATCGATGCCATTGCCAACATCAGGCCCAGCGGTGATCGCATGGTGACCAATATGCTCGAGGAGATCCACCACACCCTCACGGAACAGCACCGGGCCGCCGTGGAACGTCATCGACGCGATATGGCCGAGCGCCATACCATATTGAGCCGGATGCTGCCCTTCTGGCGAGGGGTACAAAAGACGCTGGGCAGTGTTGAGAAGGCCATCGTGCGACTCAACGAGCGATCCGGCAAGCTCGACCGCTACATGGACAGCTACGAGCAGGTTCTCAACCAGACCGATATGGCGCGTCGCCAACTGTCCTCTTCCTCACTGGCCCGGTTTTTCGTTTCCGGTGTGGTGCTGGCGGTGGCGGGTGTGGGGGCGGTGATCAATTTCAACCTGGTGGCGTTGCCCATGGCTGAAATGGTTGGCGGCAACAGCTATATCGGCAGTTTCAATACGGCCAATGTGGCCGGTGTTTTTCTTGTGGCGTTGCAAATTGTGGTCGGCTTCTTTTTGATGGATGCGTTGCGCGTAACACGTCTTTTCTCCGTGATCGGCCACATGGAAGAGCGCAAGCGCAAAGCCCTGTTCTGGGTCCTGCTGGTGTTTCTGGCCATTCTGGCCGGCATGGAGTCTTCCCTGGCGTTGGTCAGGGACCAGTTGGTCAGGGACATGGAAGCGCTGCGGCAAGCCGTGGCAGGTGATGAAATGGCACCCGTGGTCACCAGCGCCATTCCGACCATCGGTCAAATGATCATGGGGTTTACGCTGCCGTTTGTGTTGGCATTCGTGGCCATCCCGTTCGAATCGTTTGTCTCCGCCACCCGAATGGTAGTCGGCATTCTGGTGGCCTGGGGCCTGCGCGTGCTGGCCTTCGGGTTGCGAGTCGTCGGCCATCTGGGCTACTATGCGGGACGATTGGCGGTGCAGCTCTACGATCTGGTCGTATTTCCCGCTCTGTGGCTTGAGGATGCCATAGCCCAAAAAACCCACCAATACAAAGTCAAAAAAGGAATCGGGCTTGGTGGCAAGGGCGCTGAGAGGGAAGTCTGTTTACCCGGGAGCAAGAAACCATCCTCCCCGAATGCCATCACGGATTGAGACACTTTAAAATCGCATGATGGTTGTTCGCAGGGCGATGGTCGAAACAGCGCCAGAGGCATAAAGTGCCCAAATGCTAAAGGCGATCCGTTCCGATAAGTCGTCCATCATCCGAGATGCCCCGAATTTCCGCCCGGACCAGACTGTTTTCCTGATAAGGCCCGCCGGTCATCTTGATCGGCAGATAATTGTCGCTTATGCCGAAGGCTTCCCCAGGGGTATCGGCGGACAGGGTCTGGATCAACACCGTCGTCTGCTGACCCATCATAGTGCGCAGGAAGTCTTGGCGTTTGTTTTCTCCCAGCCGACGCAGGTGTTGGCAACGTTCTTTGGCAACCCTTTGCGGGATTTTGGAGGTGAACTTCTCGGCCGGTGTCCCATGGCGGGGGGAGAATGGAAAGACGTGTAAATAGGTGATGGGCAGTGACGCGATTAATTCGCAGGTCTGCGCGAAGGCGTCGTCGCCCTCTCCGGGAAAACCGGCCATCACGTCCACCCCGATGGCGGCGCGGGGCAGTCGGTGGCGAATGTCATGAATGACCGCTGCATACTGCTCCCGGGTATACGGACGACCCATTCGGCGCAGCAGTCTGTTGTCGCCGCTTTGCAAGGGAACGTGAAAGTGGGGGCACAACCGCTCCGGTCTGCTGGCGAACAGATCCACCAGAGATGGGCTGATTTCGGTGGGTTCGATGGAACTCACCCGGATGCGGTCCACCAGCGGTTTCCGGGTGAGTCGGTCTATCAGGAGGGTGAGGGAGGTGGCCGGCACCAGATCGCTGCCGTAAGCGCCCAAATGGATGCCGGTCAGTACCACTTCGCGCAATCCCTGTTCGGCCAACCGTCGGATATGGGTCTCCACCTCCGCCTCGGGCATGCTGCGGCTGGGCCCCCTGGTATAGGGCACAATGCAGTAGGTACAGCGAGTGTTGCAGCCGTCCTGGACCTTCAAAAAGGCCCGGGTGCGGTCTTCCCGGGAAACGGCCGGCATGGGCGCAAAACATGGGCCTCCGAGGACCGACGGGTCAGCGGTCGGCCTTTGGAACCCAGCATCATGAACGGGCTCTGCGAGCAAAGTGGCCAATCGCATTTTATCCGTGTTGCCCACCACCAGATGAACACCTTCCATGGCACCCACCTGCTCGGCGGCGATTTCGGCATGACAGCCGGTCACGACGATATGTGCGTCGGGATAGGCGCGAACTGATTTGCGGATGGCCTGGCGTGACTGCATGGCCGCTTTGCTGGTCACCGTGCACGTATTGATCACCACCGTATCAGGCGTGTGGTCTTGCCGGGCATGGACATACCCGCACTGTTCGAGCAGGTGGCCGACGGCTGCCGATTCACACTGGTTGACTTTGCACCCCAACGTGATCACGCGATAGGACTTCATTCGATCCAACCCCCCCCCAATACTTCATCTGCCTTGTAAAAGACCGCACCTTGACCGGGCGTGACGGCCGACTCGGGCATGTCGAATGCAATTTCAGCTTGCTGAGCATCGATGGGCGACAGGGTGGCCGGTACCGCTTGGTGACGATAGCGAATGCGCACCCCCACTTTTGTGGGTCGTTGCGGAACGGGTGCGATCCAGTTGATGCGGGATACGATGCAACGGCGCCTGAGCAAGGCCTGTTTGCTACCGACCACCAGGCAGTTGCGTTCCCGGTCGAGGCGCACCACATAGTAGGGTTCGGCGGCAGGGCAATTGATTCCGCGACGCTGGCCAATGGTGAAGCGGTGCAAGCCATTGTGTCGGCCGACGACACGACCGCGCATGTCCTCGATGGGGCCGGGCTGCGGCACATCACCGGCGTTGCGGGTCAGAAAATCGGCGTAGTGGCCATCCCGGATAAAACAGACATCCTGGCTTTCACGCGCTGTTGGCGGGATAAGCCCTTTACGGTGGGCGATGCGACGTGTCTGTTCCTTGCGCAGGTTGCCCAGGGGCAGCACGGCAGTGGCCAACTGTGCCTGGGAGAGGCGGGCCAGGAAATAGGATTGGTCTTTGTGCGTGTCCACACCTTGCATCAAACGCAAGCGCTGTCCATCAGGGGTCGTTGTGATCCGGGCATAATGACCCGTGGCCATTTGTGTGGCGCCTAACGTCCGGGCCCGCTCGAGCAAAATATCGAATTTTATGATGGGGTTACAGACAAGACATGGGTTGGGGGTGAACCCGGCCGAATAGGCGTTGATAAAATAATCCACCACTTGGCTTTGGAATTCCTGCCGCAGGTCGATAATATATAGAGGGATGCCCAACTGCTCGGCCAACGGCGCCATGGTTCGGCGGGCATGGGCTTCAATAGCGGTGAAATGGGGGTCTTGCCCGTCCTGTCGGGCCGGGGCAGCGCCGGTTTCATATCCGTTAAGGAAGTGCAGGCCGATCAGTGAATGGCCCTGATCTTTGAGCAAGGCAGCGGCCACCAGTGAGTCGATGCCGCCGCTCAAAGCAACAGCGATGGTTTGGCCCACTTAGAAGAGGGCCTGTTTGGCAGGCCGAATCTTCATGGCCCGTGGAGGACATGCTGGAACGCAAAGCTCGCACACGCTGCACTTGCGCTGGTCGAACAGCACCGCCATTTCCGGTCGCTGGATCGAGAGCGCCCCGGTGGGACAAACGGCGGTACAGGCACCGCATTGGATACAGACCGCATCATCCCGTTTGACTTCCTGGGACGCGTTCTGTACATCAACCCCCTGGGATTTGAGGTATTGGACACCCTCTTTGAAGTTTTTATGCTGGCCGGCCAGTTCGAGCACCATGTAGCCCTCTTTGCCTGACAATATACCGGCATTGAGGATGTTGAACACCAGGTCGTGGTTGCGGGCCAGGTTGCAGACCAGCGGTTTTTGCACCTCGGTTTTGGGAAACCGCAGAATGAGTATTTTTGAGTACACGGGAACCTCCATGGGAGCATCGTTGCACCCCTTGGGCTGACGTGTCCGATGGCAGGGACCACTAAGATCATATGCCGCCGGAGCCGCAGGCCGCGGGCGCTACAGCACCCTTTGTAGTTTGAACCTTTGAGACTGTCAACACCCTTGACGATATGAATCCCATTGCTTATCGCACCACCAATCTGGTTCTGAGGACCTTCGCCAACCTGACCAAGGCGCGGGTTGTTCTGCACGATACCGAGCATATCCCCCAGGGCGCCAACATCTTTGTGGTGAACCATTTCACCCGCCTGGAAACCGTCTTGGTACCCTTTTATTTACACAATCTTCTGAAGAGACCCATATGGTCTCTGGCGGGGGCTGAATTCTTCGTCGGGGCCCTGGGGCGGTTTCTCGAATCCGTAGGTGCGGTTTCCACCAATGATCCGCACCGGGATCGGCTGATTGTCAAGACGCTGTTGACCAGCGAGGCGGACTGGATCATTTTTCCCGAAGGCCGCATGGTCAAGAGTAAGAAGATCGTGGAAAAAGGCCGTTACATTGTCTCTTCAGCCACAGGCAAGCACCCGCCCCACTCCGGAGCCGCCAACCTGGCGCTGCGGACCGAGTTTTACCGTCAACGGTTCTTATGGCTTTCCCGGCAAGGGGCCCCCGAGGTCGACCGCCTGCTTTCCCTGTTTCGCATCGACCGACTTTCCGATGTGAGCTATATACCGACTGCCATCGTTCCCGTCAATTTGACCTACTACCCGTTACGGGCGCGCATTAATCTTTTAAACCGGATTGCGCGGCGCCTGATGGAAGAGGTGCCCGAAAGGTTGACCGAAGAGTTGATGACCGAGGGTGCCATGCTGCTCTCGGGTGTGGACATCGATATCCGGTTCGGCAAACCCATTGCCATTGCCCCCATGCTGCAGCACCGTAAGATCATCAGGGATATGCACCGACCGGAACCCATTGGCTTCGACGATCAGTTGTCTTCCTTGCCTCAGTTGCGCAAAAGCGCCCTTAAGATTATGCAGCGTTACATGGGCGCCATATACCATTTGACCACCGTCAATCACGACCACATCTTTGCATCCCTGCTCAAGCACAACATCGGTAACCGGGTCCACCTGGAGGATATGCGCCGGCGTGCCTTCTTGGCCATCCAGCAAGACACTGGACAGACGCCCGTCCATCTGCACACCAGTTTGCAGGAAAACCAAAACCACCTCCTGCTTGATGATCGATTCAGCAAGCTGACAGATTTCGTGGCCGTTGCCCAGGAGACGGGGGTCGCTATGCACACGCCGCCTTTTCTGCTTCGTGACCGTCGCCAGTTGAAAACGATGTTCGACTTTCACCGTGCCCGGATTGACAACCC
>JAGTVD010000260.1 GCA_018224505.1 Desulfatitalea sp.
AGAGCAAAATGATATTGTTTTACAATATCGTATTCCGATATTATCATCGTTAACCATCAAATATGTAGCAGTAAGAAAGGGGTGCCACGCGATGAACAAATACCAGCCTGCTTCTTTTGGAGTGAGCGTTGCCACAGACGGCACCGAGCGCATTTCCTTTTTTAGAATGCTTGCCATTTTCTTGCGCCTCGGGCTGACAAGCTTTGGCGGGCCTGTGGCCCACTTGGGATACTTTCAAAATGAATTCGTGGTACGCCGCAAGTGGTTGAACGAATCCGCCTATGCCGATCTGGTCGCCCTCTGTCAATTCCTGCCGGGGCCGGCCAGCAGCCAGGTGGGCTTCAGCATCGGGCTGGCCAGGGGTGGGTTGCGAGGCGGCCTGGCCGCGTGGCTGGGTTTCACCCTACCGTCGGCCATTTTAATGATCGCCTTTGCATATGGCGTCACGCATTTCAGCCAGGCGCTCCACAGCGGATGGCTGCACGGACTCAAGATCGCCGCGGTGGCGGTCGTGGCGCAGGCGGTCTGGGGCATGGCCGTCAATCTGTGCCCCGACCGCACCCGAGCCACCATGGCGCTGGCCGCGACGGCTGCCGTTCTTGCCTGGCCCACGGCCCTGATCCAAGTTGTAGTAATCACTGTAGGCGCTGCGGCAGGCTACCTGCTCTTTCGTAAAAATGGACGCACCGTGGCCGTTGATCATCCCACCACCTCGAAAGAAGCCGGCCTTATTCATTTGATCCTTTTCTTTGCGCTGCTGGCAGGGCTGCCTCTGATTTCCGCCTTGAGCAACAACCATCTGATGAACGTCATCAATGGTTTTTACCGGGCCGGCACTCTGGTTTTCGGCGGCGGACATGTGGTGCTGCCGCTGCTTCAGGCCACAGTGGTGCCGCCGGGCTGGTTGAGCAACGATGCCTTTTTGGCTGGCTACGGTGCTGCTCAAGCCGTGCCTGGTCCGCTTTTTACCTTTGCCGCCTACTTAGGCGCGGCCATGGGGCCGTTACCCAGTGGCTGGCTTGGTGGGCTGATCGCCCTGGGGGCCATCTTTCTGCCCTCGCTGCTGCTGGTACTCGGGGTGCTGCCCTTCTGGGAGGCAATCCGCGTCAAACCCGCTGCACAATCCGCCCTTATGGGAACCAACGCGGTTGTGGTAGGCATCCTGTTGGCCGCTCTCTACGACCCGGTATGGCTTTCGGGCATCCACGCGCCTGCGGATTTTGTTATTGGCCTGGGCGCCTTCGGCCTGCTGCAGTTTTGGAAAGCGCCGTCATGGCTGGTTGTCGCTTTATGCGCCGGAGCAGCTCTTTTCGTGGGATGAGACTTCAGACATCATATATCGATAAGAGGGAGCCATGATACGCGATCTTGAACTGGCATTCATCAAAATTCACATCCTTCATCATGCCGATAAAGAGGGGGTTTTCGGAATCGGCTTGATGGCGGAACTGGCCCGCCACGGCTACGGGATCGGTCCGGGCACACTTTACCCTACTTTGGCGAAACTGGAAAAAGGTGGTTTTTTAACGTGTGCAGCGCGGACGGTGGAACACAAACAGCGCAAATATTACCACATCACCCCGAAAGGCAGGGCACTGCTGAATAACATGCGCGCCAAATTGAAAGAACTCTATCAGGAGGTCATCGAGGAGCAGTGAGTTGTATCGTGAGGATGGGACGTTGGTTTGCTGGCAAATCGTCTCAATTTGAACAGTACCAATAGCAGCAAGCCGCCATCGAATGATCCGAACAGAAAAAAGAGGACCAGATCCAAAACCGGGAAAAAGCCCGGCGGCAAAAAGGTCATCTTGGTACCACGCTTCAGAAAATCGATGAGCCCGATAATGGACGGTGCTTTTTTTCCAGCCTGCTCTTCAGGTGCCAGAGTAAAGAGTGGGCCATCATTCACGTTAGGTTGGTCGTATCGAGACCCGGGCAGCTAAAAAACGGGTAATGGAATCGGCTTGTTACACAACAATCCGTATGTTATTCAACACAATGGTCGATCGGCGGTGAGGAGCAGATCCTTCCTTTAAAACCGGAAAAGAAGTTCCAGCATGTGCATATCTGCCCCCGTGCTATGAGGTCCGTGGATGCCTGCATCGGAATAGTGTAAAAACCGATAGCCCACGCCGAGCTGCTCGGAAAGGAACACACCAGCGCCCGCGGTCAGAGCAAACTGAAACCATCCGCCAAGGTCTTGCGTCCCAAAATGATCCCTGCTTAGCGCAGCCCCGCCAGCTCCCATATCCAGGGATAACTTCCCATCCTGCCTGCCAAAGGCAACAATGGGAATGAGCGAGACGACCAAACCAGTCTCCCCGGTTGCATGAAGAGCGCCAGCGCTGGCCATCAACCGGGTGCCGACACCCCAGCCGGCCGGGGAGTACCACGTCCATGGCAGCCCGAAGTTCGCAGAGACACCGTATTCCCGGAACGATTCCGGCGCCTCATCTCCAATTATATCCGTTCCTGAAAAGGTTGCCCGGACACTGACGCTGATCAGCCTCTTGATGAACGGGACCCGATCATCATCGGCATCGATGAAATCCGCGCGTCCATCGGAATCATTCTCATTGCGCATGGGGGTCATGGACCCATCGTCCAATAATTGACCTGCGGGTGAGGGGACGACGAAAGAGTCGGGGTTACGCCCGCCGATAGCGGGAGATCGATCGGTCTTGCTGTCGGTGGAAATCAACGGGGGACGGTGAGCCGGATCATTTGGGATGACCGCGCAACCCAACAAACAGAAAATGGCGCTGAATGTGAATATAAATAACCGAATGAATGAAGAACGCACGCGTTTCATAGCGCCTCTCTCGGCCGCCAGGGGTAGCGCATTGAATACCAGCCGCGGCATGGGCAAATTCTCATTCCGTTGGTAAGGTATACCCGATGGCTGGCACGACGAACTTAATTCCTGTTCGATCGGTGTTCAGGTGCATCAGGGGCAGCATCAGGGGCCGAGATAGCGGGTTAACCAAAAACACCTGTTGGTCAACTTGATCAGGCCAACCTTTTCGAACCATTGGATCGGCATGGCCTCGTGAGCCTGAGGAGATCCTGACATTCGCCACCATCCCTTTCCGGATTGCGCTGGCAGCCAGGATCGCCATTGCGGAGCACCTTGCTTCATCAAGAAATCCGCGAGCGGTTTTGCTTTTTAAGATGGGTTGCGAATTGCCAATGCGGCGTTGTCGCTCAACCCAACAACTGTTTTCGTCGCGTTTCCAACAGCAATCTGTATTCGCTTTTCATTTCATCCGGCAAAAAACTAACTCCGATAAGGTTATCCCAGCCAGGCGCCGATCCTTTAAGATCGTCCAACACAAAGGAAATGATTTTCTGGTTCAACCCCAGCCGAAACCGGCCGAAATAATCAATCAGAATCCCTGGATTCAGCTTGCGCTTTTTGCCTTTAATCGGCAGGGCGATCTCCTCTTTTGCTTCTGACAGTAAGATGGTGGTGTTCAGGATATCATAGGCTGGTGTAAGCTCCACCCTGCCCTCCCGTGTTATCAGTGAAAAGTTTTTCACGTGCATGTCCTCGTTGCCGATCAGATAATTCACCAGCGTCAGCTTGAGCAGTTTTATTTTTTCAACTGACGGAAAGGTGCAATACCGGTCAATCACCTGTGCTACTTTTTCCATTGAGGCGTCGTATTTTGTGTCCCGGCTCAGCCCCAGAAGTTGAGCAAAGTCCTCCACGGCAAGTTTTTTTATGCCAGCGCGGTCAAATCGCCTGATAAAATAGGTCATGGAGCCATCTTTTGAATAGACCAACCCGTGAAGCGGCACAGAAATGCCGGCTGTGGCTGCCAGGCGCATGGACAAGTCCTCGTTTTCCGGCAGATGTCGGTACTGGGGATTTTGGGGCTTTAAAATATAGCGGCCACCTGTATCCACAAACTCGAACCCGTTTTTGCGGGTATTCAAGACGGCACTGAGCTTGGGCTGCACACCCTGGATGGACATTTTCGGGGCGCGGGCTGCGGCCTCAAAAATCTGATCTGCAGCAGTATAGGGCAGATCCTGGAGCAGTTCGAGGCTTCGGGACAGTTTCTGTAGGCCCCGCAGCGAATATTTTCCCTCGCACGCTTCATAGGTAATGGGGCAGATGCTCATTCCGCCTCCCGCACCGTCACCGCACCGACCATATCTGTCCCCACTGCCAACAGTTGGCTGAAAAGATCCTGCCGGTCGATTTTCAAAGCACGAAGCAGGGCCTCCAGGTTGTACCCTTCGGGCAGCAGCCCCTCCAGAAACGGTGGGAATGTCTCGAACTCGTAGGGCACGGGTCTGACCG
>JAGTVD010000261.1 GCA_018224505.1 Desulfatitalea sp.
AGCGGCGACGAGGGCCTGACCCTTCTGCAGGCCGAAAGCCGGAATGTCGCGCTGATCATCTCGGACCAGCGCATGCCCGGCATGAGCGGCGACCAGTTTCTGGAAAAAGCCCGTAGAATCGTCCCCGATGCCATGCGGTTCCTGCTCACCGGGTATGCGGATATGGAGGCGGTCATCAAGGCGGTCAACAACGGCGGGATACACCGCTATTTGACCAAGCCGTGGAATGACGACGCCTTGCTGCTGCACGTGCGCCAATGCCTGGAACATTTTGAGCTGTTGAACGAGAACCGGCGTTTGACGGCCTTGACCATTGAACAGAACGA
The DNA here is from genome assembly GCA_018224505.1 of Desulfatitalea sp. Lineage (GTDB taxonomy): Bacteria > Desulfobacterota > Desulfobacteria > Desulfobacterales > Desulfosarcinaceae > Desulfatitalea. The sequence continues at coordinate 327 of JAGTVD010000261.1, forward strand.
AGCCCTGTCCGACCTCAATCGGCATCTGGAACACAAGGTCAACGAGCGAACGCGCGAGATCCAGGTAAAGAACAAAGCCCTGCTGGAGATCAACCGCATGCTCGAAGGCAGCATCATGGATGCCGTCCGGCTGCTGGTTGCCCTGGCGGAAAGGTTGAGCCCGAGCCTCAGCGTTCATCTCCGGGAGGTGGCCCGGCTGGCGCGGTTGACCGGCCAAGCCCTCGGGCTCGCCAAGCCGGTGCTGGACAGGCTCGAACTGGCCGGCATGGTCCATGACCTGGGGTTGCTTGGCATGCCCGAAGATCTCTGGACCAAAGACCTGCACAGCATGAATGACGAACAGCGCAAGACCTTTCTGGCGCACCCGGTGGCCGCCGCCATTGTCCTGGAGAATGTGGAACGGCTGTCGGAAATCAGCCAGATCGTTCTTGCACACCATGAACATGTGGACGGCAAAGGGTTTCCCAATGGCCTGCGCGGCGACCAGATACCAATCGAGTCGCGGATTCTGGCGATCGTTTCGGAGTATTGCCGGATCGTTCAGGGCCTTCCCCGGGACCCGCAGAAATTGACCCGAACGGCGCGACGCTATTTCGACGCCGATACCTGGAAGCAGTTTTCCATCCGGGACAACCCCGAAGCGGTCATCAGGGAGATGGCGGAAAAGCTTATTCTGATGGAGGCCAACCGGCGCTTTGATGTCAACATCATTTCGGCCTTTATCCAAACCACCGCCACAGCCAAAACACTTCCCGAGGTCCATACCGTTGCCATAGAGGGGCTCGTGGCCGGCATGGTTTTGATGGAGGATCTACGGATCATCGATGGCCGGCTGCTGCTCACCAAGGGCACCCCACTGAAAGAAAAATCCATCGACAGCATCAAAACCATCGCCCAACGGGGCATGATACCGGAAAGACTGGCCGTGGCCATGACGGCGGCCGGCGAGCGAGACGATTATGAATAGCACCCGTGGAGTGGAGGGGTCTGGACCCGTGCGACCATTGGAAATGTCAAACCCCAAGGGTCAAACGCAAAATACCAAATGAAGGTATACTGTCGATTGGATTCCGCCCCAGACGCCGCTTTTTAAGCTTTCTATTATTTGGTCCCTTTCAACGCCCTTGTGGCATTGATAACGGCGGCCAGGGTCACGCCCACGTCGGCGAATACCGCTTCCCACATTGATGCCACCCCCAGAGTGCCCAGCACCACGAAGAGTGCTTTGACGGCCAGAGCCATGACAATGTTTTGCCAGACGATGGCGCGGGTCTGGCGGGCGATGCGCACCGCCTCCACCATCTTCAAGGGAGAATCGGTCATCAGCACCACGTCGGCGGTTTCGATGGCTGCGTCCGAACCCAGGGCGCCCATGGCCACGCCCACGTCCGCCCGGGCGATCACCGGCGCGTCGTTGATGCCATCGCCCACGAAAGCCACCTTGCCGCCGTCGTTGCTGCGGGCCATGATCTGTTCCAGGATCGCCACTTTCTCCTCGGGTAAAAGACCCGCATGAAAGGCATCCATGCCCAATTGTGCGGCCACCGCCGCGGCCGCGCATTCGTTGTCGCCCGTGAGCATCACCAACCGGTTCACACCGTTTTGCCGTAACCCGGTCACCGCTGCCATGGCATCCGGTTTGACGGCATCCCCCATCCGCAAATGGCCGACATATTCACCGTCGATGACCACATGCATGGCGGTACCCTCCACTTCGCACACATCGTGGGGGATATTTTCTTCGTGCAGCAGGGCGTCATTGCCGACCAGTACGGTGCGGCCGCGGACCACTGCCCGGATACCCCGGCCCGGGAGGGCCACGTGCTCGCTGACCGTTTCCCCATCCAGGGAGATGCCCTGTTCGCGCACCCTGGCGAGGAGCGATTGTGCGATGGGGTGGGTGGCGTGCAACTCCGCCAGGGCGGCATAGGTGAGCAGGGCTTTGGGGTGGTATCCGTTGTGCGGGACCACCTCCAGCAGTTCGAAACGGCCCTGGGTGAGGGTGCCGGTCTTGTCGAATACCACCGTCTTTAACTGAGCCAGGGCATCCAGATAGTTGGACCCTTTGATCAGAATGCCGTTTTTGGAAGCACGGCCGATGCCGCCGAAGTAGCCCAAGGGGATGCTGATCACCAGGGCGCAGGGGCACGAGATCACCAGCAGCACCAGGGCGCGGTAGATCCAGGTGCGAAACAGGGCATCGGGCGATAGCAGGGGCGGCAGCACGGCGACGGCGGTGGCGGCGATCACCACGGCCGGCGTATACCAGCGGGCAAACGTGGTGATGAACTTCTCGGTAGCGGCCTTGCGGGCAGCGGCCGATTCCACCAGCGTGAGCACTTTGGCGATGGAGGATTCGTTGAACGGGCGGGAAACGCGCACCAGCAGCGCCGCGCTCAGGTTGATCATGCCGGCCAGGACAGCGTCGCCCGGGCGGGCATGCAGCGGGGCCGGTTCACCGGTAAGGGCCGACGTATCCAGGCGTGTGTCGCCGGAGAGCACTTCGCCGTCCAGGGCCACTTTTTCGCCCGGCCGCACCACAATGGTGTCGCCCACTTGCACCTGTTCCGGGCG
>JAGTVD010000262.1 GCA_018224505.1 Desulfatitalea sp.
AGAGGGGTGGAATCGGACATAGAAGACGGTTGCTCGGTTGTTCGGTTGTACGGTTGCTCGGTTGTACGGTTGTTCGGTTGTACGGTTGTTCGGTTGTACGGTTGCTCGGTTGCTCGGTTGTAGGGTTGCTCGATTGATCTAATTTGCGAGGTTTGTCCTGTAGTTGCGCATGAAATGGCCCATCCGCCAAAAAACCGACCAACCATCCCACCGACCCACCCACCAACCGACCAACCCTCCCACCGACCAACCATCCCACCGACCAACCGACCAACCTACCAACCAAACAACCGTACACCTGAACAACCCTTCAGAATAAATCCTCGACCAGATCCGCCAGCGTGGCCTGGAGGCGGTCATCATCGGTCAGGGGCAGGCAGATGGCTGTCCGGCAGGCCTGCGCCGGGGCAATACCACGGGCAATCAGCTGGGCGGCGTAGATCAGCAGGCGGGTACTGGCGCCTTCGGTCAGCCCCTGTTCACGCACGTTGCGGATCCGGCTCGCAAGGGTCACCAACCGCTCGGCCAGAGAGGGTTCCACGCCCCCTTCGTTGGCCACGATGCGCGCCTCCTGCGCCGCCGGCGGGTAATCGAACTGCATGCCCACAAAACGCTGGCGGGTGCTCTGTTTCAGATCTTTGAGCACCGACTGGTAGCCCGGATTGTAAGAGATCACCAGCATGAAATCGGGATGGGCTTTGAAGGTTTCCCCTTTTTTATCGATGCTCAGCATGCGGCGGTCGTCGGTCAGCGGATGGATCACCACGGTGGTGTCCTTGCGCGCCTCCACAACCTCGTCCAGATAGCAGATGGCCCCCATGCGTGCCGCGCGGGTCAATGGGCCGTCCACCCAGACGGTCTCCTCGTGCATAAGCAGGTAGCGCCCCAGCAGATCGGAGGCAAAAAGGTCCTCGTGGCAGGCCACGGTGACCAGGGGGCGTTTGAGGCGCCAGGCCATGTATTGAACGAAACGGGTCTTGCCGCACCCCGTAGGTCCTTTGAGCATGACCGGCAGCTTGGCCTGCCAGGCGGCCTCGAACAGGCCGACCTCATCACCGCTGGCCACATAAAACGGGGCTGTGTCGATCAAATAGGACGAAGGATCCGATGGTTCCATGGGTCTGTCGTACTCCGATCTCATTGACAACCGGGTCAAAGCGTATATTATGGGTCGGCCCTTCGGCAGGTGCTCGCTGAACGCCACACGCGCCCCTGCTTGCGGAACCGACGCAGTGCCAATTACCGACAAAGAGGTCACCTATAATACCGATGGATTCGAAAAACAACCGCGATCCCATTCAACGCCTCACCTACGAGGACAAAGAGATCATCCTGGTGGGCACCGCCCACGTCTCCCAACAGAGTGTGGACCTCGTCAAAAACATTATCGAGGCAGAACAGCCTGATACGGTTAGCGTGGAACTGTGCGAGGGGCGCTATCAGAACATCCGCCAACAGGATAGCTGGCGGAACATGGACATCGTCAAAGTGATCAAGGAGAAGAAGGCTTTTCTGCTGCTCTCCAATCTGATTCTGGCCGCCTTTCAGAAAAGGATCGCCGCCAAGCTGGAGATCCGCCCCGGTCAGGAAATGATCCAGGCCATGGAATCGGCCGATGCAGCCGGTGCCGCCATTCATCTGGCCGACCGCGATGTGCGCGTGACCCTGGCCCGAACCTGGCGGCAGATGGGCTGGTGGTCACGCCTCAAGCTGATCTTTCAGCTCATCCTCTCGTTCGGGGATGCGGACCAGATCGACGCCGAAGAGGTGGAACGGCTCAAGCAGCAGGATGTTCTGGAATCGATCCTGGCCGAAGTGGGGCGGTCCATGCCCGCGGTGCGCACCACCTTGATCGACGAACGGGATCAATACCTGGCCGCCAAAATCCGCACCGCTCCGGGGACCAAAATCGTGGCGGTGGTGGGGGCCGGTCACATGCCCGGCATCCTTCGCTATTGGAACCAACCCGTGGCCCTGGCACAACTGGAAACCATGCCGTCCAAGGGTCGAACGGGCAGCGTGCTCAAATGGCTCATTCCCATGGTCATCATCGCAGCGCTGATCTTCGGCTTTTTCAAAGGCGGCGCGGCGGTGGGTGGCGGCATGCTGCTCTGGTGGGTCGGCGCCAACGGCCTGCTGGCCGGCTTGGGGGCTCTGTTGGCCTGGGCCCACCCCCTGACGGTGGTCTCCTCGATCCTGGCCGCGCCCCTGACCTCCCTCAACCCGATGATCGCCGCCGGTTGGGTGTCGGGGCTTGTAGAGGCCCTTTCCCGCAAACCCCAGGTGATGGATTTCGAGCGCCTTCAGGAAGATATCCAGTCCCTGAAAGGCTTCTGGCGCAACAAGGTGACCCGCATCCTGCTGGTCGTGGCCTTCACCAATATGGGCAGCGCCGTGGGTACCTTCGTGGCATTTCCCATGATGATGAAAGCGCTTTACCCGGCTATCTGAGATTGAACTAAACCATTTCAGCGATTTTTACCACCCGCCGTTTGACCGGCGCCCCATGGCCGATGGTGTGGGTCATGGTCACGACCTGTAAACGCCTTTCCGCAAAATATTGGATGCATTGGGGATAGAGCTCCCACTCCCGGGCCAGACCCTTTTCCTTGACGCTATCGAGGCTATCCGCCTCGGTGATGGGAAAACAGCGCTGGCCGATGATGGGGCCGGAATCCTCGCCATAATCGATGAAGTGTACGGTGCATCCGCCCACCTTGCACCCGTAGCGGAAGGTATCGCCATACCCATCGACCCCCGGAAATGCGGGCAGCAGTGCTGGATGGATGTTCATAATGCGCGGCGCATCGGGGTCGGTGTTGAACCGATCGATGAAATAAGGGGTCAGATTGCGCATGAAACCCGCCAGCACCAGCAAATCCGGCGCGAACGGCGCAATTCGGGCCAGCAGGTGCATCTCGGCCACCGCCCGCGTGGTCAGAAAGGCCGCAACCCGTGAAGACTCCGTCCCCGGACCGAACAGATGCTGCTTGGCACGAATCTCTTCCAGATCAAAGTCGGGCGGCACGGCTATCTTTCCGGATGACTCCCGGTATTGACGGATGATGGCTTCGTAATCCACCACGAAGGTCGGAATCGCGTGGTTAGCGGCCCGCTGCAGACCGCCCGCGCCGGCCACGTCGGCGCCGACAAACACCATCCGGCCATCGATCCGACCTTGGGCACAGGCATCCATAATGGCCTGCAGATTGGTGCCGCCGCCGGAAATCAGTGCACCGATTCGTATGGGGTGGACCATGCCGCCGCTCCTTTTTGCTTGTGTCGGAAAACCGTTTCGGAAATGATGTGCCACAGCACCGTTGGCCATGGCTATCAAACCATGGCCGCCAAGTCAAAGCGGTAATTATGCGGGCTCGCGCAAACGGTTTCGTTGTGGAAGGTTTAAAGTTCGGCGGCGCACTGTCGATAATATTGCTTGGTGAACATTTTTTTAACGGACAAGC
>JAGTVD010000263.1 GCA_018224505.1 Desulfatitalea sp.
GACGCACAATGGACAATGAAATGGCAAACGAGAGGCCAGATCAAACCACAATCCTGAAGATAGAAAATGTCGCCAAGACCTACCAGTCGAGCCATTATCTATTTGGCAGGGCAGACAAGGGCGTTACGGCTGTCAATGATGTATCGATCAACGTAAAAAAAGGGGAAGTGTTCGGTCTTGTGGGCGGCAGCGGCAGCGGCAAGACCACCCTGGCGAGGCTGGTTCTGAAGCTCGAGCGCTTCGATTCCGGCAGAATCCACTTCGAGGATATGGATGTGGCCACATTGAAAGGCCCCGCACTAAAGGCGTTTCGGCGGAGGATCCAGATGATCCCGCAGGATCCCTACCAGAGTTTGAATCCCTATTTTTCGATCTACGAAACCATTGCCGAACCCCTTGTCATCCACGGCATCGGCGACGACAAGACCCGCAAACAGCTTGTGGAAAACGCATTGACGGTATCGGGCCTGCTTCCGGCGTCTGATTATTTTGCCCGCTATCCGCACCAACTGTCCGGTGGGCAGCGGCAGCGGGCGGCCATCGCAAGGGCAATGGTGCTGGACCCGCACTTCATCATTGCAGACGAACCCACGTCAATGCTGGACGCCTCCATATCGATTGCCATTTTCAGGCTATTATACAAAATTAAACGCCAGAAAAACGTGACATTTCTGTTCATCACCCACGACCTGGCGGCGGCGCGTTTCTTCTGCGACCGTATTGCCGTCATCCACCACGGAAGAATTGTCGAGACCGGCCCCACATGCGATATCATCGACAATCCGCAAACGGCATACACCCAAGCCCTGATCGCCGCCCAGCCGCGCTTCGTCTATTTAAAAAAGACCGGAAAAAGGAGTTGCTGAAACATGACATACCCCTTTGTATTGTCCGTGCCGCACTGTGCTGAAAGCATCCCTGAAGAGATTAAACCCCGTTTGGCCCTGTCGCCGGCGCAGATCATGGATGCCGTCGATCACGGCACCGCCGAAATCTTTTCCGGGTTGCCGGCCGCAACCGTAATATCGGCCAAATTCAGCCGCCTTGTTTGCGATCTGAACCGCAACCCGGACAATACCGGACCAAAGGGCATCGTTGCCAAAACCGACTACCATGGGCGAGAGATATTCAAACCGGGCATGTATCCGGATGAACAAACGATTCGGCGATGGGTGCAGACCTGTTTCCACCCGTACCATGAGGCCATCGCCAAGGCGATCCGACAAGAGGGGATTATCGGGTTATTCGACTGCCACAGCTTGAATGGCACCGGCCCCGCGGATGCACCTGATGCCGGCAAGCAACGCCGCGATGTCATCATCAGCAATAACGGTGACCCCAACGGCGAGACCAAGGGTAGTCTTGGGGAAATTACCTGCCCGTCATCTGTTGTCAAAATCGTCCAAACCGCTTTTGAAAACGCCGGTTTTTCAACAGCGGTCAACAACCCGTACAAGGGCGGTTTCATAACGGTCCATTATGGTCTGCAACTCGTTCAAAGAGGGAAATTCGGCCTCCAGATCGAGATGAATCAAGATCTATATCTCGATGATCAAGCGGGCCTTTGTGATCCGGAAAAGACCAAGGAAACCGCTGAAAGGGTCCAATCGGTTTTCGAGGCGCTATCCCGGGCGTTGGCAGGTCGCTAAAGACATGTATTTGCCTATAGGGCTCGCGCAAAAATCAGTTCGCATTTCATGCATTCCTGCTTCAATTCCGGCTTTGGGTTTCCAGTGGCAAACAGTTTTTACACACCCCGTCCACCCGCACCTCGATTCGGTCAATCCGGCCCGGAAAGGTTTTCCATAGCGGATGGGTATCGACATTCAGGCTTTCCGGTGCCAGGCAGCACATCCGACCGCACCGGGTACAGTAAAAGTGGGGATGGGGTTGGTGATGGGCGTTGGGCGCCAGGCCGTAATTGAACGCTCGGCCGCCGGTGCTGATACGGTCCACCACGCCATGCTCCACCAGGGTATCCAGGATGCGATAGACCGTTACCCGGTTGATGGCACGGCGGCCTGCCACGGATTGGTGGATGGCGACCGCGGAAAGCGGAAAGGTGCTATCGCCGATCGCCTCCAGAACGTGCAGCCGATGAGCGGTGGCTTCCAAGCCGGCCGTGGTCAGCAGATTACCGTAATTGCAGTGTTGGCACATGGCAGCCACCTCCTCAGCGCAATGCCTTTTGCAAAGCGGCCGCCTGTTCCAACAAATTGGTCTCCCATTCATAGGCCAGCGGGTCGGCCAGCACCACCTCGCCATCGATGGCATCGGCGATCATGCGGGCGCTGCGGGCCGAGAACTGGGGTTGGACGAACACCACCTTGATGTCCGATGCCCGGGCCTCCAGAATCAGCTGGCGCAGCTGGTCCGGTTTGGGCTCTTTGCCGTCCACCTCGATGGGCATCTGGACAAGCCCATAGGTATGGGCAAAGTAGCCCCAGGAAGGATGAAACACCATGAAACGCATGCCCTGGCGGTCGGCCAGCATCTGCCCGATGCGATCATGCAGTTGATCGAGGCGGCGGACGAAGTCCTCATAATTGGATTGAAAGGCCGCCGCATGGGCTGGCGCCTCGGCCACCAAGGCTTCAAGGGCGTGGCGGGCCATGTTTTTGACCAATGGCGGCGCCAGCCAGATATGGGGGTCGAGCGCCTCGTCATGCGGATCGGGTTGCATCTGGGCATGCGGGTGGGGGTGGTGGTCATCGTCGTGGTCATGATCGTCCATGGCCATTTTTTCGATACCCTGGTCCATCGCCACCACCTTCATTTGCGGATTTGTGGCGGTAAAACGCGGCAACCACGCCTTTTCGAAAGCCACGCCCACGCTGAAGTAGAGTCGCGCCGTCGACAGTCCGACCATCTGGGCGGGTTTGGGTTCATAGGTGTGGGGACTGGCGCCGGGCGGCACCATCACCTCTACCGCCACCCGTTCCTTTGCAATTTGATGCACGATATACTGCTGGGGCACAATGCTGACGAATACCCGCGGGGCGTCGTCCGCGGTACCGGTGCCGGATGCCAGGAAAAACAGAAAAGCGAAACAGACGATTGCTCTCATACAGCGCATAAGAAACACCTCCCAATGCATCGACTCTCATGAGGCCGAAGGTAAAACGGTGATTGATCGGTGACCCATTAACCGTCACACGCTTCAAATGCAACTTTATTGCATGACCGAACAAATTGCAACAGGTATGGGATGGACC
>JAGTVD010000264.1 GCA_018224505.1 Desulfatitalea sp.
CAACCGCCACCATTACCTACATCATGTCCCGGGAGATGCAAGGCGACACCGATCTGGCCTCCGCCACCATCTCCGCCAGCACCCTGGTCTCCGCCCTGACCTATATCGCGTGGCTTCAAGTGGGGACCGGGTAACCTCTCATATAGAACAGCGCAGCAATCCGATACCCGCCGCAACCGCCACCACAAAGATGATATCCACTTTGAACGTCTGGATGACGGATGTAATGGATCGATTCAGCGAAGAATCCGCTTGGGGGTTTCCAGCAACAGGCGGCCGGCGTTGGCGAGCTGGCGCCAGGTGAGGGCCCAGTTCTCTTGACGGCGGCGGGTTTCCAGGCAGCGCAGGAAGCGGGCGCGGTGGGCGTCGTCCTGGTGCTGCAGAATGGCGGCCCAGAGGGTGTCGTCCACGTTGTACGTGCGGTCCGGGGCGAGGCAGACCGGGATGGTGTGCGGCGGCAGGGCGTTCAGATCGTTGGCGATGGCCGTTATGGCGGCGGCGATGGTTCGGGCCTTGGGGCTTTGGGGATTGTTCAGGTCATAGGGCGGCGCCCATTCCCGGGCAGGACGGAGCAGGTCGATGTGGGTGACCACCACCAGGATGGGCGGCGGCCGGCGGGCGGGGTTGTCGGCATAGAGGGCGCGCATCCGATCCAGTTGCTGGCGCTCCGGTTGACGATCGGGACGGTGCGCGGCGGTGACCCAGAGTACCAGGTCAGCGGTGGCAACGGCTTTGTGGAAGGCCTTGTCATCCAGAAGCTCGGTATCGCAGCCGGGGGCGTCGATCACTTCGGCCAGGGGCCGGCCCTCCCGTTCCAGTCGGTGGGTGGCGATCTGCCGGGTGGTGTGAGGCAGAATATCCGTGGCGGTGGTCAATTGGCCGAAGAGGGCGTTGATCAGGCTGGACTTGCCGGCGTTGGCCCGACCCAGGAGCAGGATCCGCAGGGGATCGTCCGGAAACGGCCGGGCCGCCTCGGGCGGTTCCGCATCCGCGCCGGGGGATACAGCAGCGGCAGTAGTGCCGGCGGGGACGTTTGCCTCATCGAGCAGCAGTTGACCGCTGTAAAGGGCGATGGCGTAATACCCCACTTTGCGCACGTACTCTTGCAGCAGCCAGATTTTGAGCTTATCGATGCCGTAGCCCACGATGGTGCCGCTCAGGGTGCGGCGCAGTTCACTGAACAGGGCGCTGTAGGGAGAGACAATGGCCCGGCCGGCCCGGTACCAGGGCTCGTAGGTCTTGGTAATCTCCCGCATGCGGTTGGCCCGCATCAGGGTCCCGATGGTCAACTGGTGGGAGAAGGGGATGTTGCCCACCACCTCCCGGCGCAGGTCCCGGGCGGCCCGTTCGATGATCAGCAACGCGTGCGGCACGGTCATTTCCAACAAGGGCTGGTCCCGGTGGGGGTGGTAGTGGCGGGCCACCTGTTCCAGGGCGTCCCGGCCCAGGCGGGCGAGCTTTTCCACGTCGTTAAGGGGCCACTGTTGGGGCGTGGCCTGTTCGGCCATCCGCTCCACCGCGCTCCAGGCGGCGTCGGCCGAAGGGGGCCACAGCGGGTCCGGCCGGGTGGCACGGGCCATGATGCGGGTGCGCTCCATGCGCGCCAGCAGCAGGTGCAGACCGAAGCCCGCCAGGGCGCAACCTGCCAGGGCCAGCAGCCAGTACAATTGGCGCTGCGTTTGCCACAGCCAGAGCATGCCCAGCACCGGCAGCAAAAGAAACGGCAGGGCCGTGAGCAGGATTGCGGCCAGGCGCAATCGGCCGAATCGCCGAATCAAGGTTGGAGTGGGTTTCACGCTTGGGGCTCCTTGGGCTCGGATGGATGGACCATGGCGCGTGAGCGGGCAAAGGCCCTGGCATAAACGGCGCGCAGGTCTTGGGCGTCCACCGCCAGCCCCTTGCCGGTCCGCTCCAGGTAGAAACAGGCGGCCTTGCCCAGGGCGAAGGTTATGGCGGCGCCGCTGGTGGCGCCCCACACCGCACCCAGGGTCTGGCCCAGGCCGGGGATCAGTTTGGCCACCCCCCTGCCGGCCCACCGCAACCCGTAGCCGGCCATGAAACCGGCGCCCAAAAGGCCGAAGAACTCCGTGGAACTGCGCCGGGTCCAGGTGAGTTGGTAGAGCCGCGCCAGGCTGTGGAGCATTTTCATCTGCAAGGCGGGCACCAGGGCCATGTCCACCATGGGCATGGCACCGAAGGCCCCGGCGGCGGTGGCATACCCCATGATCTGGGGGTGGGCCGCGCGGCTGTAAAGATCGCGCACCCCCGCATCCCCCCGCAACATGGCCTGCAGCCCGAAAGCCGTGGCGCTTTCAATGGCGTCCCAAAGGGCTTCCAGGCCGTAGTCGGCCGGGTCGATCCCGTCTTCGGGCTGGGTCAGGTCAATGGGCACCCAGAAGCATTCCCCCGTACCGGTCAATGTCCCCAGTTCGCGCCGCTGGGCGATGATGGCACGGCCCAGGGGCGAAGGGACCGCCGCTTCCCACCCGTCATGGTCGAAAGGGTAAGGCAGCCGGTGTTGGATATCCGGCGGATACGCTTCGTGCAAGCAGGTCTGGGCAATGACCACCGGCCAGTCGGGATGGCGTCGGCGCACGTCGTGCAAGACCTCGAACACCGCCTGCTGCAATATGTCGGTGACCTTCACCACGGCGACGACCAGGTGGGATTGGGATTCGCAGACGCGGATATCCTCGGCCGGATCATAAGCCACCTCCCCCAGACCGCGGGTGTCCAGAAACCG
>JAGTVD010000265.1 GCA_018224505.1 Desulfatitalea sp.
CGGCGCATGCGGCTGAGTTCATCAAACATCCGGAAAGGACCCATGGCCGAGGTTCCAAAGATTCGGGGACTGAACATGATTGGCCTCCTTTGTTGTTGTTGGCTATGCTGGACTACCGGTTAAGCGTTTTTCTTCTGATGTTGGCTTCCTTGTTTGGTGTCAAAAAATTATAAACGAATTCGACGATGTCAATATTACAACGGAATAAAATATCGCATTATTAAAAAAAATTTATCTGCATAGTAATAAACCATTGAATGCTTGACAGTTGGGCGAATTCTTAGGATAATTGCTTCAAACCCGCTTCGCCTGCCGGTGCGTCTCTGTTGAACAGCCCCGGAGGCCACCACGCAATCATTCGTTGGCTATGAATCAAGGAACCGGAACGATGAGAAATTCCAGCGCTGGCAGCTCGGAAGCCTATTTGATTCCTTATCCCGCCGAATCGTTTTCAAAACCGGTTCCGATCATAATGGGCCAGACCTCCATCGGAAGGGATGTGTCCAATACCATTCAGATTCTGCAAGGATCCGTTTCGCCGCGACATGCAACCATCACCTTGGTGGACGACAGGTACGTGCTGACGGATCTGGATTCCCGGAACGGCACTTATCTCAATGAGGAAAAAATCCAGACAGCGGCATTGAAACACCATGACAAGATCTCCTTCGGTGATCGCACGTTTCTCTTTCTGATGAAGGCCGACCCCTTGTCCGATGGGTGGCTGTCCGCCTTGTTTGCAGGCGCGGGCGGGGTGGATATGGCCGAGGATAGCGTTGAACCGTCGGAGTTGCTGGCCCAAACAGCGGCATCCGCCGCCATGGGAATCTTTCCACCGGACATGGCTGATGTGCAAGCTGAAGCTGAGGGGGCTGCCCTGGCCCATCAAAGGCTTTCCCTGCTGTACCAGTTGAGTGAAAAACTGCGCTCCGCACAGGCTGCCGAAGAGATACTGGACAAGGGGCTGGAACTGATCCTCAAGGCCATTCCGGCGGCCGAGCGGGGCGTGATCATGCTCGGCGGCCATGACGATGGTACGTTGAAGGTCAGCGCGGTGAAGAATCGCGATCACCAGGACGCGAGCCGATCCATTCCCATCAGCCGCACCATTCTGGATTGGGTGCTGACCGAGCGCATGGTGCTGGTCAGTCAGAACCTGACGGAGGATGCCCGTTTTCAGGATTCGGAGTCCATCCGTGTCCACAATCTCAATGCCATCCTGGTGGTGCCGTTGATGAAGGGCGAAAAAGTCTTGGGGATGCTCTATGTCGATGGCCGCAATATCCTGGAGGCCTTTACCCAGCCGGACGTGGCCTTCGCCGCAGCGGTGGCCAATGAGTTGGCGCTTTGCATGGAGAACATGCACCTTCAGAAAGAGCTGATCCAGAATGAGCGCATGGCGGCCATCGGCCTGATGATGACCAACCTGGCCCACAATATCAAAAATCTGCTCACCTTGAACCAGAATGCCTTGGATTTGCTGGGCCTTCAATTGCGCGATCTCGAAGACCAGCGGATTCAGAAGAGCTGGCGCTATATCACCCAGAGCTTTACCCGCATCAACAACCTGGCGGTCAATATGCTGGCTTATGCTCGGGAGCACGAGATGACCCCGCATCCAGCTCTTATCAACCAGCTGATCGTGTCCCACCGCGAGGCGTTTGAACAAAGCCTCGCCAACAAGGGGATCGTGCTGGAGATGCGGCTCTCCCCGGACAATCCCCGCTGGATGATGGATACCAGTCAATTCCAACGGGCCTTCATCAACCTGGTGGTCAATGCCATCGATGCCGTCAAGGACCGCCCGGACGGCAAGATTATTGTTGCCACCCGGGTGACCGACCAGCGGCAGCTGGAGGTCAGTGTCATCGATAACGGTTGCGGTATCTCCCCTGAAAACCAGGCTCGCATATTCGAGCTCTTTTTCAGTACCAAGGGCACGGGAGGCAGTGGCTTGGGCTTGTCGATGGTCAAAAAGTTCGTCGACAAGATGGGGGGCACCATTACCGTGACTTCAGCCGTCGATGAAGGATCGACCTTCACCATGACCTTCCCCGAACGCACGCCTGTTTGAATCTAACCACATAGGCGAACCCTTAGGGTTCGCGCAAAGCGATGGGTAACCTGATTCTGGTGATCAAGCACTGAGTGAGCCGTCAGTGTTTCGGCAGGTGATCGCTGAATGCTTCCAGGGCGGTTTCGATGGGGATGGCGAAGCCCAGGCCTTCAAACTTGTGGGTCAGGGCCTTGAAGGTGTTGATGCCCAGCACCTGGCCTTCAGCGGTGACCAGCGGGCCGCCGCTGTTACCCGGGTAGATCTGGGCGTTGGTTTGCAGAAAGCCTTGCTGAACGCCGGAGAGAATGCCGGAGGTCACCGAGTTTTGCAGATTGGCCGGGTTGCCGATGGCATAGACCGGATCGCCCTGGGCGGTTCGTCTATAGGGGGCGGGGCGTAGGGCCGGGGTTTGATAACCGTCCAGTTTGAGCAGGGCAAGGTCATGGCTGGCACTCACCGCCAGCAGGCGCGCGTATTGGGTGGTGCCGTCGGCCAGGGTGATGGTGAAGCGCTGTGCCAGATCGGCCAGACTGGCGCTGTAGCGGTAGTCCTGCCGGCTGTCCCGGAAGCGCCGCTTTTCGTTTTCAAAAATATCGCGCCGCCTTTGAAAATCGGCATGCCAGCTCTGGTAGTTTCCGCGGTTGGCTTCGTAATCCTGTTGATAGGCGTTGCGCCGCTGGGGGTGGGGTTCCGCCTTGGCGGCCGACTGCTGCGCTTCCAGCCGTTGCCGGGCGGTGCGCAGCCGCTGCTGTTCTTCATCGAAGCGCTGCTCCAGATGGTCGATCTGCTTTTCGGCCGCCTGGAACTGGGCCTCTGTTTTAGCGGCCTGGGACTCGGTGGTGCGCACCACATGCTTGTTGGTCAGGATATGCCCTTCATGGGTGACAAAGAAGCCGCTGCCGGCCCCCAGGGTGCTTTTGACGGCCACCGTGGCGGCGGTGGCCTGTTCGATGGGGTTGCGGGTCGGGTAATCGATGGCCAGCAGCGGGTTTCCGGCGCCCGGCGGTGCCGGTGCGGGGCCTTCGGGTGTGATGTTCCGGATCTCCCCCGGGGCGTCGGCGGGGGGGGTGTCGGTGAAGTGCCACACGCCGTCCTTCTGGTAGCGGTAAACCGGGCCGGCCTGCGACATTCCCAGCGGCCACATGGCCAGCAGCCAGAGCGCCAGCAGCGCCTTCAGGCAATGCCCTCGGCAAGCAAGGGTAGGGCGAATGCGGTTCATTGCGATTATTGGGCGGCGGCCATGCCCAGCTCCAGGGCTTTGAGGTTGATATCGACAAAGCCGCCCTTGGTTTTTGTGCGGATGGCCTCTCTTACATGGTCGCCGGTGACGGGCAGCAAGCCGGTCTGCACCAGGGCGCCCACCAGCACGATGTTCAGGGTCAGTCCGCTGCCGGCCGTCCGGGCCAGGGCCACGGCGTCGAAGGCGATCAGCTGCCGGGTTTTGGCGCGAATGAGATCCTGCAGCCGGTCCAGGTCCGGATAGGTGCCTTTGCCGATGGCCACGGTAAAGGGCGGCAGGGGCGCTAAGTTGGTGATGACGGTGGTGGCGGGGTTGCACTTGTTCAATGCCCGCAAGGTTTCAGAAGGTTCGAAACCGAGCAGCAGGTCGGCTTCGCCGTCGGCGATCAGGTTGCTTTGGGAAGGGCCGAACACAATGGCGGACTCCACCACGCCGCCCCGCTGGGCCATCCCGTGAATTTCGCTCATCCTCACTGGTACACCGGCCAGCAAGGCCGCTTCTCCCAGCACCTTGGAGGCCAGCAGGTTGCCCTGGCCGCCAACGGCAACGATAATCAGTCGAATGGTATCCATCTTGCTCATCCTTTTGCTTTCACCGGTACGATGGCGTTTTCCGGGCAGATCTGGGCGCACACGGCACATCCCACGCAGGCATTGGCGTCGATGCAAACCCGCTCGCCTTCCAGGTAAAAGGCAGGGCAGGCCAGTTCGTTGATGCAGTGGCGGTGGTTCTTGCAACGGTCGGTGATCTGGAAGGCCCGCGGCTTGAGTGTTTTTAGGCTGCGGGCGTACAGGGTGCAGATTTCCTGGGAGATGATCACCGAAACCCCTTTGTAGGCCAAGGCCTGGCGGATCTCCTCGATGCTTTTTTTGACCTTGAAGGGCTGCACCATCGTCACATGGGTAACCCCCACGGCGCGGACCACCGCTTCGATGGAAATGCGGTTGTAGCCGCCCATCTGGAGCGCGTCCATGTCCACGCCGGGATGGGGTTGGTGGCCGGTCATGGCGGTGGTGCCGTTGTCCAGGATCACCAGTGTGAAATTGTGGTTGTTGTGCACCGCATTGATCAGGCCGGTGATGCCGGAGTGGAAAAAGGTGGAGTCGCCGATAAAGGCCACCACCTTCTGGTCCGTGGCCCGGGAAAACCCGCAGGCCGAGCTGACCGATGATCCCATGCAGATGACAAAATCGCCCATGGACAGCGGCGGCAGAAAACCGAGGGTGTAGCAGCCGATGTCGGTGGGATAAATGGTGTCCATGCCTTCGGCGGCTTTCTTGATGGCATAGTAGGTGGCCCGGTGGGAGCAGCCGGCACACAGGTTAGGCGGACGGGCGGGAATTTCAGGCACATCCGACAGGTCCAGTTTGGCCGGCGGAGTGTAAGGGATGTCGAAATAGGTGGCCATCACCTGGCGCACCAGGGCGGGGTCAAATTCGTAAAGCCGCGAGAACAGGCCGTCTGCCTTGCCGTGAATGGGCAGGATCAGCCCCGCTTCCTGGGCAAAGGCCTTGATGGATTCCTCCAGAAACGGCTCGCCCTCCTCCACTACCAACACCTTGTCGCAGCCGCCGAGAAAACTTTTGATCCGGTCGCCCGGCAATGGATTGGACATGCCGATGCGCAGGATGCTGACTTGCGCGGTCACCCCCAGGTCGTTCACCGCATCCTGGACATAGTTGAAGCTGACGCCATTGCACACCACCCCCCAGCGTCCCTGGCCGGTGATGGTGTTAAAGGGGCTGCTTTCGGAAATCGTTGCGGCTTTGGCCAGGTTTTCCAGCAGCTTGACATGCAGTTTGCGCGAAATGGCCGGCACCGTGACATAATTGAACGGGTCTTTCTGAAAAGCGCCCTTGGTGACGGGCTGGCGCAAAGCGCCGAATTTTACGAAGGCGCTGGAATGGTTGATGCGTGTGGTGGTGCGCAATATGACCGGTTCGTGCAATTGTTCTGAAAGCGCAAAGGCCTGGGCCACCATCTCCTTGGCCTCCTGGACCGTCGAGGGCTCCAGCATGGGAAGGCCGGCCATCTTGGCGTAATAGCGGTTGTCCTGTTCGTTCTGGCTGGAGAACATATTGGGGTCATCGGCCGAAACGATCACAAGACCGCCTTTGACGCCCACGTAGGCCAACGTCATCAGCGGATCGGCGGCGACGTTCACCCCCACGTGCTTCATGATGCACAGGGTGCGCAGGCCGGCATTGGCGGCACCGGCCGCCACTTCCAGGGCCACCTTCTCGTTGGTGCTGTACTCGAAATAGAGATCGCTCTCTTGGGAGATCTGGAACAGGTTGAGGGATATTTCCGACGACGGTGTGCCGGGATAGGTGGTGGCGAAAGCCACCCCGGCTTCCAGTGCGCCCCGGGCAATGGCTTCGTTGCCCAGCAACAGCATTTGGGTGCCCGGATCAGCAGTGAGTAGTTTATGCATTTCGGTTCCTCTGTTGAATTTGGTCAGCGTAACGTGGCGGCGGGTCCAAAACGCCGGCGCCTCACCGCCGAGAAGCGCTGCCGAACATGACATGGATTGATCGATTTGTCCATAGTGAGTCCCGTGGGGTGATTAAATTTCATGCGGTTACGCACCAAAAACAAAGCACAGAATAAAATGACAGATTGCAGCAGATATCCAACGTGGCCGATGCCTATGCCCTGCGCCCGCCCCATAACGGCCCCTATGCGCCTGCACGCATTGCAGCACCGAACCCTCCCGGCCCACCCCGCCTCCGTGCGAGAACA
>JAGTVD010000266.1 GCA_018224505.1 Desulfatitalea sp.
ACCGAAAGCCTCGGGACAGTGACCGGCAAATATCCGGCCAAGGACAAAATCACCTCGTCGGCCGTGGACCTGCTGGGCGAAGAGTCGATCCAGCGGCTGCTGCACATCACGGATACCAACAACCCCTACCGCTTCGATTTGCGCCGGGGCGCCCTGGCCCGGGTGGCGGGGGGCGGGATCCACTTCGCCGACGAGATCTACAAGAACAAGAAGGACCTGGTGCAGGTCTACCTGGGGGTGATCCAGAACCGCAACATCGAGATCGACGGCTACAAGTGGCCCATCGATACGCTGATCATCGCCACCAGCAACAACTCGGAGTTCAACCGCTTCCTGGCCGAAAAGGAGGAGGCGCCCATCGTGGACCGCTGCCGCATCTGCTATGTGTCCCACAACACCAATTATAAAATGCAAAAACAGCTGACCCGCTACGCCATCGGCACCGAAGCGCGCACCACCCTGACCCGCGAGGCCCTCCACCAGGACCCCAACCTCAACCACGCCGCATCGGTGGCGGTGGTGCTCAGCCGCCTGCCGCGCTCGGAAAAGCTGACCCCCGTCGAGACCATGAAGCTGGCGGCGGGGGAAGTGGCCGGGGAAAAGAGCATCAAAACCCTGGCCGAGGTGATCGACACCCTCAACCAGGAGCCGGACATCACCAAACGGTTCGGCCAGAAGGGCATGGGCCAGCGCAACCTGGGCCGGGCCATCCAGTTGCTCACCGAAAGCTCGGAGACCAACGAAGGCCAGTGCATGTTCGCCTACGATGTGTTTCGGGCCCTGGAGCGGATCATTCTCGATTATGTCTCCGAGGCCAACGACCGGGCCAAGTACCTGGAGGACCTCAAGATCGCCAAGGGGCTTTACCGCGAACGCATCATGACCGAAATGTTCAACGCTTACATGGATGAACCCCTGGCGATCCGCAAGGATGTGCTCAACTACGTCAACATGATCATCGGCGCCGATGCGGAAAACCTCGGCCCGGACAAGATGTGGAAGTATAAGGATCCCCAGACCGGAGAACTGCGGGCCCTGAAGATCGACGAACGGTTCATCAAGAGTGTGGAGGAGCGGCTGGGGCTCAAGACCGAGGAGCAGCGCGACACCTTTCGCACCGCCATCCGCAAAATCTACGGTCAGAAAATTTCCGTGGACCCCAATTACGATTTCATGGACAACCTGGAGCTGGTCAAGGCGGTCACCGACGTGCGCCTCAAATCGGATATCGCCGGCGCCGGCAGCCTGATCGGGGCGCTGGCCAACCGTACCAACGAAGAGAACCAGAAGCTGTACGACCGCATGGTGGACACTATGCTCAACAAACTGGGCTATTGCCGCACTTGTGCGCAGAAGACCATCGAGTATTTTTGTACCCAGGAGGATGAGAACTAGCTGTGAAACCGTTCCGTGACAACCTGTATACACTTTTCGATTTGCCGCTGTTGCAGTCTTTGGCCATGGTGCCGCCGGGGTATGCGAGCCAGATCCGCACCATCGACGAGTTGCTGGCCAAGGACCGTCAGCGGGAAAAGGACGGCTTTCCGCGCAAAATCCGCGTGGGGCGGATGATCAAACCGGGCCGGGGCGGCAAGGACAAGGTGGTGGTGGTCCCCACCGCCACCGAGGAGAAGCTGGTCCATGACCCCAACTTCCGTGACCAGGAGGAGGAGCAGGCCGACGGTGGTTCCGGTGACGGCCAGGAAGGCGAGGTGATCGGCGAGGAGCCGGTGCGCCAATCCGAGCAGGGCAGTGGCGCCGGGCCCGGCAAGGGTGAAGGCGAACAGCACGAACTGGAGTCGTCGGCCTACGACCTGGGACGCATCCTCACCGAGCAGTTCGAACTGCCCAATCTGAAGGACAAAGGCAAAAAGCGCTCGTTGACGCGCTACACGTACGATCTGACCGACCGCAATCGCGGCTTCGGCCAGGTGCTGGACAAGAAGGCCACCCTGCGCAAGATTATCGAAACCAACATCCACCTGGGCAATATCCCCGATGTGAACGCCATCGACCCGGTGGATTTTCTGATTTCACCCAAGGATATGGTCTACCGCATCCTGAGCCGGGAAAAGGATTTCGAATCCCAGGCGATGGTCTTTTTCGTGCGCGACTATTCCGGCTCCATGATCGGCAAAACCACCGAACTGGTGGTGGCCCAGCACGTGCTGATCTACAGTTGGCTGCTCTACCAGTACGCCAACCAGGTGGAAACCCGGTTTGTGCTGCACGACACCACGGCCAAGGAGGTGCCTGACTTCTACACCTATTACAATTCCAAGGTGGCCGGCGGCACCCAGGTGTCCGCCGCTTACAAGATGGTCAACGATATTGTGGAGAAGGAGAGCCTGGCCAAGGAGTACAATATCTACGTGTTTCACGGCACCGACGGCGACGACTGGGACACCGAGGGCCGGGAGGCCCTGCCCCAGCTCAAAATCATGCTGCGCTATGCCAACCGGGTGGGCATCACCATCGCCCAGCACAGCGCCAACAGCGCCACCGAGGTGGAGCGC
>JAGTVD010000267.1 GCA_018224505.1 Desulfatitalea sp.
CCAGGATCTTCAGCGCTTTTTTAATCAGGAAGGTTTCAGGGTTTTACTAGGCGCATTGAGGACCCTCTGCACCGCGGCGGAAATCAAGTTCGACCCGTTAGGCAGAGGAACGGAGGATTTGCTATGATACTGTTATTACTGTAAAAAAGGTGTATGGAAAATGAACAAGACAGGAAGGTCAATGGGGATCCAAGGGGTGGCAGTCTATTCTGGCTTTTCAAATTTCAAAGGATTGTCGTCATGTTCAAAGAATTCAAAGAATTCGCAATGCGCGGCAACGTGGTGGATATGGCGGTGGGCATTATCATTGGGGCAGCCTTCGGGGCAATCGTACAGTCCCTGGTGGCCGATGTGATAATGCCGCCCATCGGGTATGTCCTGGGCAATGTCGATTTTTCGAATCTGTTCGTCGTAATCCGGGAAGGGACCGCGGCAGCAGGCCCCTACGCCTCACTGACCGATGCACAGACGGCGGGCGCCGTGACCATCAACTACGGCGTTTTTGCCAACAAGATCATCAGTTTCATGATCGTGGCCTTTGCCGTTTTCATGCTGGTGCGCGGCATGAATCGCATGCAACGCAAAGAGGAGGCGGCACCGGCCGCTCCTACCACCAAGGATTGCCCGTATTGCTTTTCGGCGATCCCCATCCCGGCCAAGCGTTGTGCCTTTTGTACCTCGGAGTTGACCCAATAGATTTGCGATCCCTTTTGCGGGCGACGTGCCTGTTATCCGGGATGAATTTTTTTTCAACAAACAATAAGGAAGGAGCATTTATGAAAACTAAAGTATATTTTGTTCTGGCCATGTTCGCGTTATTTACACTTTTGGGTTGCGCCAAGGAGGCCATGCTGCCCGATATGACGGCTAGAGATTTGACGCCCGATTATCAGGCCGGCAAGACCACAAGCAAGGTTGACAACTTCCTGGTGGTTCTGGACACTTCCCTTTCCATGGAAGACCGCGATGGGGAATATGTCAAATTTGATCTGGCCAAATCATTTATCCACAGAATGAACCAGACGCTTCCCCCCTTGAAGGTCAACGGTGGTCTGCGCACCTTTGGACATGACCCGTCGGTTGCCCGCACTTTTACGTTTCTGCCCTATGGTATGTCCCCTTATCAGCGTGCCGAACTGGCCAAGGGGCTGGATACCATTACCGTGCCTGGCGGCAATTCCCCCATGCTGGAAGCCATCACTGCGGCGTCAGCGGACCTCTCGGCGCAGACAGGTAAAAGTGCGCTGATCATCATCAGCGATGGGAAAGACATCTTAAACCAACCTGTCGCGGTGCTGGAGAGCCTGAAGCAGAGCATGGGTGACCGCTTGTGCGTCTACACCGTATTGGTGGGTAATGATCCCAAGGGTGCAGCGTTGATGAACAACTTGGCCGCCGTGACACCTTGCGGATTTGCCACCACCGCCCGGCAAGTAGCCACTGCCGACCAGATGGCGGGCTTTGTCCAAAAGGTCTTCCTGGAAGCGGATGCGGACAGTGATGGCGATGGTGTGCCCGACCGTCTTGACAAATGCCCCAACACCCCCAGGGGCACCAAGGTGGACAAGGACGGCTGCCCGGTGAAAGTTGCCGTGGTGGATGGAGATTCAGACGGTGATGGTGTGCCGGACCGCCTCGACAGGTGCCCGGGTACCCCCATGGGCGCCAAAGTCAATGCCGTGGGCTGCTGGGTATTGGCGGATGTGCAATTTCATGTCAATAAAGCCGAAATCAAAACTGGCATGATGGGTGGGCTCAAGGAAGCGTTGGCTGTATTGAACCAGAACCCCAGCCTGCGTATAGAAGTCCAGGGCCATACGGATAGCGATGGCGCCGCCGCTTACAACCAGCAGCTTTCCGAGCAACGGGCGCAGGCGGTGTTGAATTACTTCGTTCAAAATGGAATTGCCGCAACGCGGGTAACTGCCAAGGGCTATGGCGAATCCATGCCAGTCGCCGACAACACAACGGCCAGCGGCAAGGCCCAGAACCGCCGGGTAGAGCTCAACCCGCTGCAATAGTGGGTTCAGCATCCTATTAAACCATTATTAATCAATACGGCCGCTGCAAAAACATGCAGCGGCCGTATTCTATTGGTAGATCGCATTCTGAATCCCGAATGCGGTTGCCCCGTTTCGTCGGCGCATATTCCTTGCCCGGATGTCGGTTCGGTGGCATAGTGGCGGTGGCGTGGGAACACCGCCACTCGTTGGTGGTTTTACAGCCGCTTTTGTGCAGCTTTTGTACAAATAGGTCAGGATCAAGGATTTTCAATGGATGCCCCAGAAATCACCCGCCAGGTGCAATATAATTGCGATGTGTCCGATGCCCGCTATGCGGGTATCTATTCCATCTGCGGGCTGGCCATGCGCCTGCGCGAACTCTACAAGTGGGACCAGCACCTTGCACCGTGGCAGGAGCATGAATCGGGTCAGGTGCTGGATTGGATCGGTCGGCGCGAAACGTTGTGGGAGTCGTTGGCCGAGGCCGAGTTCCAATCTCTTACCATCGACGGCCGTGCCTTCGAGGCATTCGACAGCCAGGCGATCAACGCGCTGCTCATCCCGCAGGGCCTCTTTTATGGCGCCGGCTATGCGCAAAGCCTGAAACCCACTTTTTTTCTGGCCGAAGTCGACGGGTGCGACACAATTGCGGGCAGGACCGTCTGGCGGTTGGGCCGGGAGTTGGCCCGGGATCTGCTGACCCTGCCGGCCTTTTCCCAGGACGACCAGGTGGTGCTGCGCACCGAGGCCGCGCGCATGTATCTGTGGGACCAGATCGCCTATATGTCCAACAGCGGTCGTCCGGCCCTGAACTTTGCCCTGGCGGCCTGTTGCGGATTGCCCGACGGGGATACCCACGGCATTCGCCGGCACTTTGACACCATCTTGAACAATTGTCAGACCACCTACATCCGGCACGAATTGGGCGAGGTCGCCGACCCGGTGTTCGATCGTACGACATGGCGGCGGATGTTGTCCGATTTTCCGCACACTCCCGTGGAACTCCTGATTCGCACCCTTAAAGACGTGTTGGCCGATACCGGCGAGGATGGCCCAATTGTTCATTTTTGCGCGCATCATGACCATGCCGGCCTGGGGTTCTACATGGCATTCAGGGGGGGACTGGCGCCGCTGCTTTTTGCCGAACTGACAACAAGTTTCGCCAGCTTTATGCAAAACGGCGACTGGAGCGAAGTCGCCCGCGCCGCCAGGCAGGTGCGCCACAAAGCCGCTGACTACGTTGGCCAGGTCACCGCCCTATACAACAAGGGAGGACGTGAGCAGGATCTTGCCGCCGTCCGGAAAGCCATCGAGGCGACCCTTGCCCAGAGAGGGGTGACATTTTGATACCGTTATGAAAATCATCTCTGCAACCATCATCGCCAAGGTGAAGTTCGCTACCCTTTTTGCCATATCGTATCTGGATCGCAAGGGGCAGTCCCGGCGCTGGCACATGGTCGGCCGGGGAGATCAGCCCAAATGCATCAGCGGCGAGCGCCAGCGGCCCGATGCGG
>JAGTVD010000268.1 GCA_018224505.1 Desulfatitalea sp.
CCAATCTGCGCTTCGACAAAGCATGCACCATCCCGGATTTTATCCGCCAGGTACGCAACGACCGCAAGCATGGGAATCAGATATACCCATCGCCGTGATGCCGCTCATTCAACCGGGCGAAGCGCCAGCGCCGCTATAGACTTTCAATGTAGGCGATCATCCGCTGTAGGCGATCATCCGCTGGCGCAAAGCCCTGTCCGGCAGCCGGCCGCAGCCGGCCGCCATATTGTCCTGCATGTGATGCACCTTGGTCAGTGTACCGGCCGTACCGCCGGCGGCGATCACCCCGAACAGTCGTTTGGCCTGCCGGTCGTTGAAGATATCGGCCATGAAACTCCAGAAGACCGAAACAATGAAGAGGTTGAAAACGCTGGCCCAGATGAAAAATGCCCGCGCTACATAGGCATGGGAGAAGTCCAGGTGGAAAAGAATGAAGAAGAGCAGCAAATTACCGATGAAGAAGTAGTAGACATACGGCAAAAACCGGCTGGGTGCGAAATGCCGGGTCAGCCACCCGAACAACGGCACGGCCGCCAGCATCGCGACGAAGGTGCCGCTGAACAGCCACTGCAGGTGCTGCACGCCGCCGGCGATACCCATCTCGTCCCGCATCGGCCGAACAAGGATCATCTGCGCCACCCGATACGATCAACAATGCCATTTGCAATCCGGTCGACTCTGACGCAATATACAAGAGGCAAGGATACCAAGACCAATTTCGCAATCTGTCAACCGCCGGGGGGAGTTGCATGCAAGATCTCTTTAAGCCCCAGCACAATTGCCAAACGGTCGCAACAGCGAACCGCGCGGCCTTCATAGTGGACGGCGAAGCCTATTTTCGTGCGGTGTACGAAGCGCTGCAGCAGGCCCGCCACACCGTATTCATCGTCGGCTGGGACATGCACAGCGAACTGAAACTGGTGCGGGATGATCAACAGCATAAGTTCCCAGTCAAGCTCGGCGACCTGCTCAACCGGCTGGCGGCCGCTCATAAAGGGTTGCACATTTACCTGTTGTGCTGGGATTTCGCCATGATCTACGCCATGGAACGGGAGCTTTTTCCGAGGTACAAATTGAAGTGGCGCACCCACCGACGGGTGGACTACTGCCTGGACGGAGCGCATCCCGTGGGCGCTTCCCAGCACCAGAAGCTGGTGGTGATCGACGATGCATTGGCCTTTGCCGGCGGTCTGGACCTGGGCGTGCAGCGCTGGGATACCTCTTCCCATCAGCCCGATGACGCCCGGCGCGTCGATCCGGATGGCAAACCCTATCCTCCGTTCCATGACGTGCAGCTGGCCGTGGATGGCCCGGCGGCCCGAGCCCTGGCCGAACTGGCCCGGGATCGTTGGGCCCGGGCCGGTGGGGACCCGCCGCCGCTGCGCGAAGGGGCTGCAGAGGAAGGTCCCTGGCCGCCTAGCGTGACACCGGACCTGAAGCAGGCACCCGTGGCCATCGCCCGGACCTTTCCCGGCCACAAGGATCGAAAAGCGGTACAGGAGGTGCAGCAGCTCTATCTGGATACCATTGCCGTTGCCCGGCGCTGGATCTACGTCGAAAATCAATACCTGAGTTCCCACCGCATTTGCCAGGCGCTCGAACGGCGGCTGGTCGAAACCGACGGGCCCGAAGTGGTGCTGATACTGCCCGAACGCACCGGCGGCTGGCTGGAGCAGCACACCATGGATATTCTACGCGGCCGGATCCTGGTCCGGCTGCGCCAGGCCGATCGCCATGGCCGGTTGCGGGTTTACTATCCGCGCCTCGCAATGGCCCCCCCCTGTACGTTGATGGTGCATGCCAAGGTGATGGTGATCGACGATGAGGTGGCCCGGGTGGGCTCTTCCAATCTGAGCAACCGTTCCATGGGACTCGATTCGGAGTTGGACCTGGCCCTGGCCGCCGGGACAGACGAAAAGGTGGGCAAAGCCATTGCCGGTTTTCGCAATCGGTTGCTGGCCGAGCATCTGGGAAGCGATGAAGCGGCTGTAGCCGATGCCATCGAACGTCAGGGGTCGCTGATCGGGGCCATTGAGTCCCTCAATACGGGCAGCCGCGCCCTGGTGCCGCTGTCCGGAAAAGTGCCGCCCGAAGTGGACCAGTGGGTGCCCGAGTCCGAACTGCTCGATCCCGAACAGCCGGTGGCCCCCGAAGCGCTGGTGGATCACTTTGTCAGCCCGAAGGAACAACCGTCGGTTTTTCGCCACCTGTCCAAAGCGGTGGTGGTGTTTGCCGTGGCACTCTTGCTGGCGGCCATGTGGCGCTGGTCGCCACTAGGGGAATGGCTGGACCTGGCAACGGTACTCGACGCGGCCGAGTGGCTGCGACAACAGGCGTTGACACCCGTGCTGGTCCCTCTGGCCTATGTGCTGGGAGGAATGGTGGCCTTTCCGGTCACCTTGATGATTCTAGCCACGGTGATGGTATTCGGTCCCTGGTGGGGGCTCGGGTATGCCCTGATAGGCGCCGAACTGAGCGCCGCGGTCCTTTTCGGCGCGGGACGTTACCTGGGACGCGATGCGGTCCGCCGCTTTTCCGGTCGCTGGATCAACCGAATCAGCCGCAAACTCTCCCAAGCCGGATTGCTGGCGATCATCACCTTGCGGATCGTGCCCGTAGCCCCTTTTTCGGTCATCAACCTGGTGGCCGGCGCCTCCGAAATCCGCTTTCGCGATTTTGCCTTGGGCACCATCATCGGCATGTTGCCGGGCGTGGTGACCATGGTGGTGCTGGCCCACGGGATTTCCTATTTTTTACGCCAACCGGCGCTGGACAGCTTTGCTGTTTTGGGCGGGGCGATCCTTCTGGCCGGCGGGGGCCTGTTCGCGGTGCGCCGCTGGCTCAAGCAAAAGCGCGACGGTACGCCCGCCCAAGGAAATGGCTGAATGGCACTATGGGTCGCCAGCTATAATGTCCACCGGTGTATCGGCCGCGATGGTGTCACCAGCTGTCAGCGGATCGCGACGGTTCTCAATGGATTGCGCGCCGATGTGGTGGCACTGCAGGAGGTGGCTTATGATCCCGCCACCCTGGGCAAGGGGTTGGGCCTGATGGCCCGTGCAATAGGTGCCACGGCCATCCCCGGACCTACCTTGGTGGAACGCAAAGGGTGGTACGGCAATGTCATTCTATCCCGCATTGCGCCAGCCGACTTCCGGCGCCTGGATATCAGCCGGCCGGGCCGCGAGCCACGCGGGGCCGTGGAGATAACAGTCGTCAAGGACAACCGCAAAGTGCGAATTGTGGCCACCCACCTGGGCCTTCGGCCGGCAGAACGACGCCACCAGGTGAAACACCTGCTGCGCTGGCTGGCCCACAGGGACGCCGATACGACCATTCTGATGGGAGATTTCAACGATTGGTTCCGATGGTCACGTCCGTTGCGCTGGCTGGCCCGCCGTTTCGGCCATCCGCCGGCGCCGGCCTCTTATCCCAGCCACCACCCCGTGCTGGCCCTGGATCGGATTTGGGTCGCGCCCGCCGATCAACTGACCCTGGTCAAAGCCCACCGGGCGCCCCCCGCGGCCATTGCATCGGACCACCTTCCCTTGGTGGCCCGGGTGAAGATCTGACCCGGATCACCCCCCTCCCGGGTGATGAAAAGAGATTCCTATCCGCGCTTCAGGGCCGCGATGCGTTCTTCCAGGGGCGGATGGGTCATGAACAGCCGCTTGATCCCGCCGGCGGGCTTGCCGGAAATACCGAAGGCCGCCATCTGATCGGGCAGGTGGGGCTGATTGACGCCCCTGCGCAGCTTGTCCAAGGCCGACACCATCTTCTCGCGGCCGGCCAGCTTGGCCCCGCCGGCATCGGCGCGGAATTCGCGCTGGCGACTGAAGTAGAAAACGATGGTGCTGGCCAGGATGCCGAACACAATCTGGGCGACGATGCTGGTTATATAAAATGCCGGGCCATGACCCCGTTCGGTTTTGAACACCACCCGGTCCACCAGGTGCCCCACCACCCGCGACGCCACGATCACAAAGGTGTTGACCACGCCCTGGATCAGGGCCAGGGTCACCATATCGCCGTTGGCCACGTGGCTCACCTCATGGGCCAGCACGGCCTCGACTTCGTCGCGGTTCATGCCCCTCATCAACCCGGTGCTTACCGCCACCAGGGCGGCATTGCGACGCATTCCGGTGGCAAAGGCATTGGCGTCCGGAGCGTCGTAGATGGCCACTTCGGGCATCTGAATACCGGCCTGCTGGGCCTGGCGTTGAACGGTCTGAACCAGCCAGCCCTCCACTTCGTTGCGCGGGTTGGTAATCACCTGGGCGCCGGTCATGCGCTTGGCCACCCATTTGGACATGGCCAACGAGATGAACGATCCGCCCATGCCGAACACCGCGGCAAAAATCACCAGGTTTTTCATGTCGAGGCCGACACCCTGTTCGTCCAGAATGCGGTCGACGCCCAAAAGGCTCAATACGATACTCAGCACCACAATAACGGCCAAGTTGGTGGCCACAAAAAGCAGAACTCTCTTCATCGACGATCTCCTCCGGCTATGTTGATCTCCTCAAGGTTCGATTTAACAAACCCTTGCCGCCCACATTGACACCCCCCGCAGCAGGGTCACTCATTTTGAATCTGCCAAATATAACAATCAATTTTCAACCGTCCAGCGAAGTTGCCATTCGCCTTGGGGACCTTGCCGAGCACCCGGCCCTCGCCGTTGCGCGATGGCCGGAAATTACCAAAAGGGCCGTGGGTTGGCAAGCATCATCGGTCGTTGTTCGACGGTTTATGTCAAGACGTAACGATTCATCCGGATTGCGCGCGATCGAAGGCGCCGGGCGCCTTTGGCCCGCGAATGTGTAAGGGATGTGATTTATCTGAAGTCATTAAATAATATTAGGCGTTGACAACGGTCATGGGCATTGTTAGAAGCCTGTCGGATTCAATCGAAGGATGAACCGTTGCCGGACGATCCCAAAAAGTTCAAATGGTTCGATTTCAAAAAGAACCGCGTCTTGAGTGAAGGTTTCTCCTTCGTCATGCAAATCGGCCTTACCATGGCCGGAAGCATTTTTTTATTTTTTTTCATCGGTCTTTACCTGGACAAGTGGCTGGGCACACGGGGTGTGTTCATTGCGCTGTTCCTCGTCTTGGGAGTGGTCGGGGGTGGGTACACCGCCTATCGCCAGATTCAGGAGACCTTCGAAAAAGATGAAAGGCGCCGGAAAAACGCCGCATCCGACGAACGCGATGGAAACGATTAGGGCACTGCAAAAACGCTACTGTTCCCGGGCCATGCTCATCGCCATTGGCGGCGCCTTGCTGCTGCTTGTGCTCGGTTACAAGCCGCTGGCCCGGGGGCTGGTCCTGGGTACCCTCTTCAGTATCATCAATTTCATCCTTATGGGACAATCCCTTCAGACCCGTATCGGAAAAACCCAAAGCCGGCCCACCCTGGTGGCCCTGGTGTCGGTGGTGTTCCGGTACGCCCTGATGGCAGTGCCCCTCATTATCGCTCTATTCTATGAGCCTTACCATATCGTAACGGCGATCGTGGGTCTTTTCATGGTTCAGGTGGTGATCCTGCTGGAAGGCGCCAGGAACCTGCTCTGGAACCGATCGTCGACCACAGGCATCGGGAACTAACTGCCATGAACGAGTTGGGAAAAATCTATCAGTTGATTGTTCCGGTGGGCGGGGTCAACCTGGCGTTCAATCTGGATGTCATTCTCATGACCTGGATCGTGATCCTGCTGCTGATCGTGTTCGGCTACCTCAGCGCCCGGCGCCGCACTGTACTGCCAGGTCCCCTGCAGGCGATGGGCGAACTTTTCGTCACCCAGTTAAATGGCCTGACCGAAGACGCCCTGGGCCCAAAACTGGGCAAAACATACGGGCCGCTGATCTGCGCGCTGTTCATGTTTCTGCTGCTGTCCAACTGGATCGGCATCATTCCCCACCTGACCGAACCGACCATGGATCTGAACACGCCGCTGAGTCTGGGTTTGATGGGGTTCGTGCTGGCCCATTTTGCCGGCATCCGGGCCAAGGGATTCGGCAACTATATCAAGGCCTACTTCGAACCCATCTTTTTCATGATGCCCCTGAACCTGATCGGCGAAGTGGCCAAGGTGGTCTCCATCTCCTTTCGACTGTTCGGTAATATCATGGGTGGCTCGATCATCATCCTCGTGGTCTCCTACCTGACCTACAGCCTGGTGCTGCCGCCGTTTCTGAATGCCTTTTTCGGATTGTTCATCGGCACCATCCAGGCTTTTGTCTTCACCATGCTTACAATCGTTTATATTGCGGTACAGGTTGAATAAACATGGACATTGAGCTTCAAACGTTGATCAAGGTAGCGGCTTATCTTGGCGGTGGGATGGCCATCGGCTTCGGAGCCATCGGCGCCGCCGTAGGTGAGGGACATGCCGCAGCCCAGGCCAACCGGGCACTTTCCGAAAACCCCGGGATTTCCGGCGACATCGTCAAAACCATGCTGGTGGGCCAGGCCGTGGCCGAATCGGCCGCCATCTTCGCCCTCGTGATTGCGATCCTGCTGCTGTTCCTGCAAGTGCCCGCGCCCACCCTGCTGAAGGCCGCATCACTGCTTGGCGCCGGCCTGTGCATTGGCCTGGGCGCCCTGGGCTCGGGGATCGGATCCGGTATGCCGGCTGCCGAGGCGTGCCGCGGCATCGCGCGGCAGCCCCAGTTAATGGGCCGCATGACCACCACCATGCTGGTGGGCTCCGCCGTGTGCCAGACTCCGGCCATTTTGTCCATGGTCGTGGCCTTGATGCTGATGTTCATCAATTTCGGCGATGCCCCCATCGTCAAGTCTGTGGCCCTGTTCGGAGCCGGATTGTGCATGGGGTTGGGCGCCATCGGGTCAGGCATGGGATCGGGTCACCCCGCCGGAGAGGCGTGCAAGGGCCTGGCCCGGCAGCCCGCCGCCGCCGGACCGCTGACCGCCAACATGCTCGTTGGCTCGGCCGTCAGCCAGACCCCCGCCATTTTTGCCATGGTGGTGGCCCTGATGTTGATGTTTCTCAATTTCGGCGATGTGCCTTTCAACCCGGCCTGGGCCGCCTTTTTGGGCGCCGCGTTGAGCACGGGGTTGTCGGCCATCGGCTCGGGTTACGGTTGCGGATTGGCTGCCGGTGCCAGTTGTGAAGGCATCGCCCGCCACCCGCGCAACGTCGGGCCGCTGACCACCATCATGCTGGTGGGGCAGGCAGTGGCCCAGACGCCGTGTATTTTCGGTTTGCTGGTCAGCTTTATCCTGATGTTCAAAGCGTTTCCGGATACCGCCGCCTTGGCGCCGGCCATGGCCCTGCTCTCCGCGGGTCTCTGCATGGGATTCGGCGGCATCGGGCCGGGCCTGGGCAACGGCATGACCGCCGAAGGAGCGATCCGGTGGGTCGCACGCCAGTCGGAACACGCCAGTCTCCTGATGCGCATCATGCTGGTGGGGCAGGCGGTTTCTCAATCCACCGCAATCTACGCGATGGTGATCAGTTTGGTTCTGATTTTCGTTATATAAGCGTGCCTCGGGCACACAAGGAGGAAATGGATCATGGCAATCGAAGGCATTGATTTGGTTAAGGCAGCGGCGTTCCTGGGAGCGGGCATCTCCATGGGTCTGGGTGCCATCGGGCCCGGCGTTGGTGAAGGCATGGTGGCTGCCAAGGCTTGTGAAGCCATCGGACGCAACCCCCAGCAGGCGGCGCTATTGACCCGCACCATGCTGGTAGGCCAGGCGGTTTCCGAGTCCACCGGTATCTATTCGCTGGTTATCGCCCTGTTGCTGCTGTTTGTCGTTTAGTGAGGTCGATCGATCGAAGCATGTCGGTAGGCGCACAATCCGTGCCGGGCGGCAGGCAAGGGCTGCGGGGGCAACCTGCTGCCCGACGGGATGGCATGCGGTCAACCGCTTGAATGAGAGACGAATTGGAAACAAGCCATGCAAATTGAAAGCACCGTTGCGCTGATCAGCATCAATGCAACCATGATCATCCAATTGGTTTCCTTTTTGATTTTCCTGTTCATCATCAACAGGATCATGTTCAGGCCATTGGACCTGGTCAAGGGAACCCGGGCCGCCCGTATGGAAACGCTTCAACAAGAGATCGAAGCGGCCGAGCAGGAGGTGCACCGCATTATGGATGCCCTGGCCCGGGAGGAGCTCAAAGCCAAAGAAGAGGCGCTTGAACGTCAGAAGTTGCTTGAATTGGATGCCAAGGCGCAAACCAAGCAGATTTTCGATGGCGTCAAGGCTGAAATCGACCGGCTGAAAGTGCAGTCCAAAGAACATGTGAAGGCCCAGATTGCGGATGTCCGGCAGCACTTGGCCGGAGAGTCCCAAAAACTGTCCCGGGTGATTATGGAAAAAACCCTGGAGCGGAGATTGACGGATGAAACGATTTAGCACCTTTTCGTGGATGATACCGGCCGTTTTGGGGGGTGTGCTGGTTTTGATGCTCAGTGATGTCGCCCTGGCCGCCGAAGGGGACCAGGAATGGCGACCGGTCTATGATCTGGTGATGCGTTGGGTCAATTTCTTTATCCTGTTTTTCATCCTGTTCAAGTTCGGCCGTCGGCCGCTCATGGATTTCCTGCGCGGCCAGCGCGATGAGATCGCCCAGGAATTTACCAAGGTCGAGGCCCAGAAAGAGAAGATGCTGGCCAAGTTGAAGGAGGCATCCCAGGCCCTCGAAGAGAGCAAGGTGCGCTTGCCGGAACTCAAAACACGGCTCATCGAACAGGGCGAGCGGCGCAAGCAGGAACTGATTGAAGAAGCCCGCGAGCAGAGCCGCCTGATCATGGAGGGCGCGCGCCACAAGATCGATTACCAGGTCTTGCGGGCCCGGGAAAAGTTGAGTCTTGAATTGTTGGACATGGCAATGGGCGAAGCGCTGAAAAGACTGCCCGCACTCATCACCCCCGAGGATGATAAACGCCAAGTGGAAAAATTCCTGAGCATCGCTTCGCACTGACGGCAAAACGATGCTCGATGGCCCTTTCCTACCTGTTGTCCGCCTATGCTTCCCGCTTGGCGGACAACTCTTTTAGTAACTGGAACTGGGCTTCAGGGGCCACTGTTCCGATGGGGCGTCAGAGCGGCCCGCAACGCCTGTTGCATGCCGGCTTGGCGGCAGCCTGACATCTGCCTTGGATCAGCACATCTCGGTAACCACCAGATTGTCCCTGTGAATCACCTCGTCGTAAGGTTTGGCCCCCAAACACGCTTTAATTTTACCGGTTTTGAGGCCCATGATGGCCCGGACGTCCTTGGCGCTGTAATTGACCAACCCGATGCCGATGGTACCGCCCTCCGAATTGGTCACGGACACAGGCGCCCCTACGCCAAACTCCCCATCCACCGCCACAATACCGCTGGGCAGCAGGCTTTTTCCATGGTGCAGTACCGCCTCGGCGGCACCGTCATCGAGGATCAGGGTCCCCTTGGGGGTAAGCGTGTAGGCGATCCAGCATTTGCGGCTGTTGAGCCTTTTTTCCTGGGGTGCGAAATAGGTTCCGCACGCTTCGCCTGAAAAGAGCCGCAGCAATATATCGGGTTGAGTGCCCCGGGCGATGATCATCGGCACGCCAGCGGCGGTGACCTTTTTGGCCGCCTTGATCTTGCTCAACATCCCGCCCCGGCCCAATGATCCGGGAATATCGCTGGCAAATCGCTCGATGGATCGCTTGAAATTATCCACCCGCGGAATCAGTTGAGCGTCCGAATGGGTTCGGGGGTCCTTGTTGAAAAGCCCGTCAATGTCCGTGAGGTTGATGAGGAAATCAGCGTCCATCAGCAGGGTGATCATGGCCGACAGGTTGTCGTTGTCCCCC
>JAGTVD010000269.1 GCA_018224505.1 Desulfatitalea sp.
GCGTCGGGGGGGCCGTTCCGCAACACCCCGGCGGATCGGTTTGCCGCCATCGGACCGGAGCAGGCCCTCAAGCACCCCAATTGGCAGATGGGCGCCAAAATCACCATTGATTCGGCCACCCTGATGAACAAGGGGCTCGAAGTGATTGAAGCCAAATGGCTGTTCGATCTGAGCATCGACCAGATCGAGGTGGTGGTACACCCCCAAAGCATCGTGCACTCCATGGCTGCCTTCCGCGATGGCTCCATACTGGCGCAAATGGGCATACCGGACATGCAGGGCGCCATTGCCTACGCGCTGTCCTATCCCGAACGCCTGGCCCTGGGACAACCGTTGCCCGATCTGGCCGCGTTGGGCGCCCTGACCTTCGAGCCACCGGACATGGAGCGCTTTCCCTGCCTGGCCCTGGCCTTCGATGCCTGCCGGAAGGGCGGGACCCTGCCGGCCGTGCTCAATGCGGCCAACGAGGTGGCCGTGGCGGCGTTTCTATCCCATCGGTTGTCCTTTACGGATATTTACACGGTGATCGGTGCCACCATGGCCGCCCATCAACCCGATGCCGTAATCGACCTCAACGCCATCATGGCCGCCGACGAATGGGCGCGTGCCATGGCGCAAAGCAAGGTTGAACAGTGCGCCGCAATCTAATACAGTGGGTGCCATTGGGGTCTCACACCACAAATACAATATGTGACCCAGCTTACACGCAGCTGGGTGGACCAGGAGTGATATGAGCAGCGTTTTGATTTTCATCGTCGTGTTGGGGGTACTGATCTTCTTTCACGAATTGGGCCATTTTCTGGTGGCCCGATTGTTCGGTGTCGGCGTGGAGCGTTTTTCTCTCGGTTTCGGACCGCGCCTGTTCGGCCGGACCGTTGGTCGCACCGACTACCGGGTCTCCGCCATTCCGTTGGGGGGGTATGTGAAGATGGTGGGCGAAGAGCCCGATGCGCCCCTGCCGCCCGAGGATCTTCCCTACTCTTTCACCCACAAGCCCGTGGGCAAGCGGGCCCTGATCGTTTTTGCCGGCCCCCTGTTCAATATCCTTCTGGCCCTCGTGATATTCACCGCCGGTCTTTTCATCGCCGGCCTGCCCAGCATCCGCCCTGTTGTGCGCACGGTGGAAAGTGACGGACCGGCCCGGCAGGCCGGGATTCAGGAAGGGGACCTGATTCAGGCCATCGACGGTCAAAAGGTAAGCTCCTGGCGGGATATCGAAGCGGCGGCCGATGAGAGTCAGGGCGATCCCCTGCGGATTACGGTGCTGCGCCAGGACAGTGTGCTGGAGGTGACGGTGCAGCCGAAACCGGCCACCGCCAAGAATCTGCTGGGCGACACGGTGACCTACAACGACCTGGGCATCAAGGGGTACGCCGCGCCCCATGCGATGGTGGACGGGGTGATCGACGGCCTGCCGGCCGCCGAGGCCGGGTTGCAGCAGGGCGACCGAATCGTGGCCATCGACGGCCAGCCCATCGACGCCTGGGAGCAGATGCAGGAGATGGTGGCGGCCTCCAAAGGCAAGCCCCTGGTATTTACGATTCAGCGCGAGGATCAGGTGTTCGATGCCTCCATTGCGCCTGCTGAGATCCAGGAGACTGATTTGCTGGGGATCAAGCAGAGTGTTTACCGTATCGGTATCCGCGGCGCCGGTGTGATGATCCCCGAAACCGATCGCGTCACTGTACGTCTGGGGCCCTTGGATGCCGTGGGCATGGGGGCGGGGGAGACCTGGCGCATTATCCGGATCACCGGCCACTTTTTTGTTAAAATGTTCCAGCGCCAGGTCGGCAGCGAAGCCATCGGCGGCCCCATCCGGATTGCCCAGATGGCCAACCAGCAAGCCCAGGAAGGGCTTCTGGCCCTGCTCTACTTTATTGCCATCATCAGCGTCAATCTGGCGGTGATCAACCTGTTGCCCGTACCGGTGCTCGACGGCGGCCATTTGCTTTTCTTCGCCATCGAGGCGGTGAAAGGCAAACCGGTGAGCGTGCGCACCCGTGAGACCGCGCAGCAGGTGGGAATGTTTCTGCTCCTGTTGCTGATGGTCTTTGTCTTCTATAACGATATTGTGATTACCTGGTTTCGGTAACATGGATTGGAACAATGGCGAGTCGAATTGAAATCACTTTAAAACCGGATCTGCTGGACGCGGAAGGCGAAGCCTTGCGCCGCAAGGCGGGCGACTACTTCGGCATCCGTCTGGACGGCGTGCGCAGCGTGCACATCATTACCGTGGATGCCGTCCTGAATCGGGACCAGATTGAACGGGTGCGGCAGGAGATTTTCACCAATCCCGTCACCCAAATCTCATCCTTGAACCCGCTGGCCGTCGATGCCGATTGGATCATCTGGGTGGGGTTCCGTCCCGGCGTGCGCGACAATCCGGGCGCCACGGCCGTAGAGGCCATGGAAGACCTGCTGGGCATCCGCATGGGTCCCGGCGAGGCGGTCTACACCTCCCGCCGCTATTGCCTGCAGGGAAAAGATTTGATCGCCGCCGACGTCCAACGCATCGCCGCCCAATTGCTGGCCAATGACATCATCCAGCAGTGGAAAATTTTCAGCGCCGCGGAATGGGACCCGGCCGAAGGGGTGGGTTTGATCCTCCCCAAGGTGCGCCTGGACCATACGCCCACCCTGACGGTGCTGCCCATCGACAGCGACCGGGCTCTGCAACAACTGAGCACGGAGCGCAACCTGGCCCTCAACCCCAATGATATCCCGGTGATCCGCGGGTACTTCCTTGATCCCCGGGTGCAGGCCGATCGGGAGCGGGTGGGGCTGTGCGAGCCCACCGATCTGGAACTCGAGTATATCTCCCAGGCCCGCAGCGACCATTGCAACCACAATACCTTTCGCGGATTGTTCCATTTCAGGGATGCGGACGCCGGCAAGACCGAGACCATCGACAACCTTTTCAAAACCTGCATTCAAACGCCCACCCGGGCACTGCAAAGCCGGAAGCCCTGGGTCATCTCGGTGCTGTGGGACAACGCCGGCGTGGGCCGTTTCGACGAACAGCACTACTACACCATCACCGGCGAAACCCATAATTCGCCCTCCAATATGGAAGCCTATGGCGGCGCCATCACCGGGATCGTCGGGATCTATCGGGATCCGCTGGGCACGGGCCTCGGTTCCCGCCTCATCATGGGCAGTTACGGGTTCTGCGTGGGGCCGCGGGATTACGCCGGCGACCTGAAACCGCGGCTTCACCCGCGCCGCCTGCTCGACGGCGTCATTGAGGGCGTGCGCGACGGCGGCAACAAAAGCGGCATTCCCACCCCGTTCGGCCAGGTGTTGTTCGACCATGGATATATGGGTAAATGCCTGGTGTACGTCACGGCCCTGGGCATCATGCCGACCACCGTCAACGGTCAGCCGGCCGAGCAGAAAACCATCCTGCCCGGCGATGCGGTCATCATGTGCGGCGGCCGGGTGGGCAAGGACGGCATCCACGGCGTCACCGCCTCCTCGGAAACCTTTTCCGCCCACACCCCGGCCGGCCACGTGCAGATCGGCGACCCTTACACCCAGAAAAAGATGCACGACTTTCTGCTCGAAGCGCGCGACCAGGGGCTGATCCGTTTCATCACCGACAACGGCGGCGGGGGCCTCTCCAGTTCGGTGGGCGAGACGGCGCTTTACTCCAACGGCTGTGAAATCGAACTGGAAAAGGTGCCGCTCAAATACGCCGGCCTGGACCAGTGGGAGATCTGGGTGTCCGAATCCCAGGAACGCATGACCGTGGCCGTCGCCCCGGAGCACGTGGAGCGGTTTCTGGCCCTTTCGGTCCGCCACGGCGTGGAGAGTACCGTCATCGGGCGTTACACCGACACGGGCAAGCTGCACATCACCTATGACGGCAAACCGTGCGCCTATGTGGATCTGGACCTGCTCACGGCCGGTTTCCCCCAATGGGTCTTTGAAGCCGAGTGGCGATCCCCCGCGGCGCGCGGACTCAGCGAGCCGGTGCTCGGCCCGCCCGGCGATCAGAACCAACTGCTGCTGGACATGCTGGCCCGGCCCAACATCTGCTCCAAGGAGTGGATCTGCCGCCAGTACGACCACGAAGTGCAGGGCACCAGTGTGATCAAGCCCCTGGTGGGCGTCGGGCGCGACGTGAACAGCGATGCGGCCGTGCTGCGGCCGGTGCTCGGATCTGAACGTGGTTTGGCTTTTTCCCAGGCGCTGCTGCCGTTCTACTCGCGCATCGATGCCTATCACATGACCGCCTGCACCATCGACGAAGCCGTGCGCCGGCTGATCGCCGTGGGAGGTGATCCGGACCACATCGGCGGCGTGGACAACTTCTGCTGGCCCACCATCCAGTACGATTCGAAAAACAATCCCGACGGCCGCTTCAAAGCCGCCCAGCTGGTGCGCTCCTGCCAGGCCTTGCGCGATGTGTGCCTGGCCTATGAGATCCCGCTGCTGTCGGGCAAGGACAGCATGTACGTGGACGGTCACCTGCCGGGGCGTTACGACGAAACCCACAAGGTGTCGGCCCTGGAGAGCCTGCAGTTTTCCGCCACCAGCGTGATCGCGGACATCACCCGCTGCGTGACCCTGGACCCCAAGATGGACGGGGACCGGGTCTATGTCATCGGCGAGACGCGCAATGAGCTGGGGGCATCGGAGTTTTACGACCTGTTGGGCTACGTGGGGTGCCGAGTGCCTCAGGTGTGGACCGAGCGCTTCATGCCGCGCTACCGTGCCCTGGCCCAGGCCATTGCCCAGGGACTGGTGGCCTCGGCCCACGGCATCTACCGCGGCGGCCTGGCGGTCCACCTGGCCATGAAGGCCATGGCGGGTGAGTTGGGCATGGCGGTGGATCTCGCCCGGATACCGGCTGCGGATGATGCGGGCCGGGACGACGTGCTGCTCTATGCCGAATCGGCCGGCCGCTTCATCGTCACCGTAAACCCCCTGCACGCCGAATCCTTCGAGGCCTTGTTCCAGGCGTTACCCCTGGCCTGCATCGGCCATACCGTGGCCGAACCGCGCCTGACCGTGCAGGGCCTGAGTGGCAAAAACGTTATCGATCTCTCCGTCGCCGACCTCAAAGAGGCCTGGCGCAAACCCTTTGGTGATCTCATATGAGCAGAATCAATGCCCTTGTCCTGACTGGCTACGGCCTCAACTGCGATCTGGAAACCGCCCACGCATTCGAACTGGCCGGCGCCCGGGCCGAAAGGGTCCACATCAACGCCCTGATCGACGGTTCGGTCTCCCTTGCGCAATTTCAGATCATGAGCTTCATCGGCGGCTTCAGCTGGGGTGACGACCACGGCGCCGGCGTGGTCCAGGCCGTGCGCATGCGGACCCGCATCGGCGATCAACTGCTGCGGTTCGTCGAACAGGGCAAACTGGTCATCGGCATCTGCAACGGATTCCAGTGCCTGGTCAATCTGGGACTGTTGCCGGGCCTGGGCGGAAACTACACCCGCCGCAGCGTGGCCCTGACCTACAATGACGGCGGCAATTTCCGGAACGACTGGGTCCACCTGGCGGTGGATACCGAATCGCCGTGCCTTTTCACCCGCGGCCTCCATCGCCTGGAACTACCCGTGCGCCATGGTGAAGGGAAATTCGTCACCGACGCCGACACCCACCGGACCTTGCGCGACGCCCGGCAGATCGTGCTGCGCTATGCCATGCCCGACGGCCAACCGGCCAGGGGCGCCTTTCCCCACAACCCCAACGGCGCCATGGACGACATCGCCGGCATTTGCGACCCCACCGGCCGCATCTTCGGCCTGATGCCCCATCCCGAAGCTTACAACCACTGGACCAACCACCCTCAATGGACCCGCACCAAGGAAGCGGCCAAACGCGGTCAAACCCCCATGCCCGAGGACATCACCCCAGGGGTGAAAATATTCCGGAACGCCGTGGATTATTTGGCGGCGTAGCCCCAAGCATCATGGTAAGCG
Source organism: Desulfatitalea sp. (assembly GCA_018224505.1). Classification (GTDB taxonomy): domain Bacteria; phylum Desulfobacterota; class Desulfobacteria; order Desulfobacterales; family Desulfosarcinaceae; genus Desulfatitalea. The sequence continues at coordinate 5,940 of JAGTVD010000269.1, forward strand.
CTTCCAGCCGCGGCAACGCTTGTGGAACCGACTTCCAGGCAATACAACGCCCTTACTCTTCCAATCGTCGGATTCCCCATTGACGAAGTGAATCGGGTTCTGTTAATGAATAGCGAAAACTCGGTTGTGATCCATTGGCCCGGTTATAAATTTTTTCGTAAAAACAAAACGTAACAGGAATCACTGAACGCTTCGGAATTGCGAGCGTTCGTTCTTTTCAGGCATTAACTGTCGTTCTCACCGCATTGGAGGAATTGCAAATGTTTGACCTGTCCTGGTTTTCATTGGAAGGCAAAGTGGCCGTGGTCACCGGCGGCAGCCGCGGCATCGGGCAAGCCATCGCCCTGGGGTTCGCCAAAGCGGGGGCCACTGTGGTGGTCACCAGTCGCAAGGTGGAAGATCTCGAGGATACCGCGGCCCAGATCAAGGCGTTTGGCGGGCAGGCCCTTCCCATCCCGGCCCATCTGGGCAAGATACCGGAAATCCAGAAGATGGTCGATACCGTCATCAGCCGCTACGGCCGCATCGATATCCTGGTCAACAATGCCGGCGCCAGCCCGGCCATGGCCTCCGTGCTGGATTCCGAGGAGCGGCTCTGGGATACCATCATGAACCTGAACATGAAGGGGCTTTACTTCCTCAGTCAGGCGGCGGCCCGCATCATGAAAGCGAAGGGCGGCGGAAAAATCATCAATGTCGCTTCCATCGACGGGTTTCATCCGGAGCGCACCGTCAGCATCTACTCGATTTCCAAGGCCGGGGTGCGCATGATCACCAAGGCCTTCGCGTCGGAACTGGCCGAGTTCAACATCCAGGTCAACACCATCGCACCGGGGCCCATCCGCACGAAGATGATGGACTCGCACTGGCACGATCTGTCCCCCGAAGAGAAGGAAAAGGCCGTCAAGCAGACGGATAAACTGATCCCCATGGGCCGTATCGGGGACCCCGACGACATTGTGGGGGCCGCCGTCTACCTGGCTTCGGCGGCTTCCAATTATACCACCGGCACCGAGATCGTCATCGACGGCGCCGTTTTGCTGGCGCCGTTGATCAATGCACCGGGCGTTCCGATTTAA
>JAGTVD010000270.1 GCA_018224505.1 Desulfatitalea sp.
AATATCTTGTAGGCCATACTGTTCCTCCTGAAAAAGTTCGCCCGCGCCATAAACCGAACATTGGGCGCACGGGGCAGCGCGACTAACGTTGCCGGCGCCCCGGTCACCCATACTGTTTAACGGCTATTTGAAAAATTTCTTTAGCAATTTCTACGAGAGGGTAAGCGCCGCGGGTTAAATATTCACGGTGGCGCCGGCCAACTGGAAGATCACCTCCCGGCGGTGTCGCCGCCCCCTGCCGATACCGGGGCATTGCCGCTGGACCTCGCACCTGTGTGCCTCGGATCACCGGTTTCGGAACCCAAAGGGAAATGCCCGGAATTGCAGTGGACGCGCGGCATAGATTGCGCAACCGTCGTTAAAAAATAGAATTCCCGCGTCGAAAAAGTAGGCCCGGGGCGCGAAGGGGTCATCCATTACAACGATCTCCGATGACAGATGTGGCATTCCGCTTTTCACATTTGACCGCCACGGCCACTGCCCGGTTAAACGCAGACGACATGCGGTTCGGTGTGGCTTTTTGTATAACGGTCTGTTTACAATATCAATAAAAGGATTATTGTGCCGTTCGTGAACCGGTCCCGCCACGGCCAGCGCCGATGCCCGACGGCCGGCAGAGGGTGTAACAGAATTGTAGTGAACGTGCCAACAGGACAACGCCATGGCTGAAACGATTGTAACCTGCCAACAGTGTGGGGCTAAAAACCGCATCCCCGATGCCAAAAGCGGCGTGGAAGCCAAATGCGGCCGCTGCCACACGCCATTGGCCACCCAAGGAACACCTGCCGCGCGGATTACCTTGCGATGCGGTCATTGCCATACCAAAAACCGTGTACCGGCAGACAAACTGGCTGCGGGAGCCAAATGCGGCCGCTGCGGCGCACCGATGCACCACCCGGACCTGCTCTCCGGCCGAACGGTATTGGTCACCGGCGCAAACTTCGACCAGACCGTGCGACAATCCCCTCTCCCGGTGCTGCTGTATGCCTGGGCGCCCTGGTGCAGTGTCTGTGGCGGCACGGGCCCGATGGTGGATCAACTGGCCATGGAGACCAAGGGCAAGGTGCGGGTCGGCAAAATCAACATCGATGCCAACAAGGCCCTGGCCGATCAATTCAACATCTTGAGCGTTCCGGCCTTCCTGATTTTTGACGCCGGCACGCTCAAAGCGCACCTGCCGGGCGCCGTGCCCAAGCATGAATTGTTGCTCAAAATGGCCCCGCACACCTACCCCAATCCCGTCTGATGGGTGCTGGAATATCTCCAAGCATTATGGCATCCCCCGGCCGCCTAAAGTAGTGGCGGCCGGAGACCGATAATCAGTTCGATCATCAACGGCGAAATGGGATCCCATGTCAAGCAAGACCACCATCATTGAGCTGGTTAAGCGTGTGCAAGCGCTCGAAACCGAGCAGGAGAAGACACGCAGTGCCCAAAAGGCCCTCAAGGAGAGCGAAGAACGTTTTCGCCTGATCTCCGAAACCATCCATTTCGGTGTTTTCGAACTCGACAATCACGACAGTTGCCTGTACACCAATACCCGCTATCAAGAGATCTTCGGTATCAGCCTGATCCAGAGCCTGACCACCCATTGGTATGATTATCTGGCACCGGAAGACAAGGCCTGGACCACCGCCCAGTGGCGGGCGGCGGCACAACAGCTTAAAACCTTTTCAGCAGATTGTCGCATTGTCTCACCCGCGCGCGACACCCGCTGGGTGCATGTTCATGCGTCTCCGGTATTCTCGGACCAGGGCGCGCGCTATACCGGAACGGTCGAGGACATCAGCGAACGCAAACGGGCTGAACAGGAGCTGCAACACGCCATGGAGGGCGCTGAAAAAGCCAGTCAGGCCAAAAGCCAGTTTTTGGCCAATATCAGCCACGAAATCCGTACACCGATGAACGGGATTATCGGGTTTACGGAATTGCTCCTGGAAACCGAGCAGGATCCGGTGCAGACCGACTACGCCCAAACCATCAAACGCAGCAGCGAGGCACTGTTATCGTTGATCAATGATATCCTCGATTTTTCCAAAATCGAGGCGGGTGAACTGGAGTTTGAAACCATTGATTTCGACCCCGAGCTGTTGCTGTATGATGTGTGCGAACTGGTGCGCCCCAAAATCGGCCGTAAACCGGTGGAACTGGTGTGCCACATCGCAGACAACGTGCCGGCCCTGGCCAAAGGTGATCCGCTGCGCTTTCGCCAGGTCATTACCAATCTGCTGGGCAATGCCCCCAAATTCACCCAGGAAGGTGAGATCGTCATTTCGCTGGCGGTCGAGGAAGAGACCGAAGACCGGATCAAGCTGCACACGATCATCCGGGATACGGGCATTGGTATCCCGGCCGACAAACTGGAAACCATTTTTGAGCCGTTCCAGCAAGCCGATGGTTCCACCTCGCGCAAATTTGGCGGAACGGGTCTGGGTTTGTCCATCTGCAAGCAGATCGCCACATTGATGAACGGCGGCACGTGGGCGGAAAGCGAACAGGGCAAAGGCAGTACCTTCCATTTTGTCGCCTGGATGCAAAAGAGCGCCCAGGAACCGACTCCCCGCATTGTGCCGGCCATTGTCTCCGGCAAACACGCCCTGGTGGTGGACGATCACCCCGGAACGCGTCAGGCGCTCGAACACATGCTCAC
>JAGTVD010000271.1 GCA_018224505.1 Desulfatitalea sp.
AGCATACCGGGCGTTCTCATTGGCGGCGGCATCATGGGACTGATTGAAAACTTTTTTGGATATGCCTGGCCGACATGGAAACCGATCACGGCATTCGTGGTCATCGTGATTGTGCTCTGTATCCGCCCCAGCGGACTTTTCGGGAAGCATTATGTGAAGAAGGTATAAGGTATGATGCGGCCCGGGCATCGGTATTTTTTTCGAAGACCTTTCGATTACAAATGCGATTACGGTGTGAAAACGGGGATGGAGACCCAGTGGCAAGGGTTCGACGAACATTAATTCACCCAAACAAGGAGAAAGTCAATGAAGCTCAAGAGCATTTTATTGGCAGTGATCGTTCCCATGCTGGCGCTCGTTCTGCTGGCCGACCCCGGTCATGCCCAGCGCGAGCGGGGATTTGACGACAAGGAGATCCGCATCGGTCAATGGGGTCCGCAAACCGGACCCGCCGCCCCATGGGGCGCCGTGGCCAGAGGCAGCAAACTCGTTTTCGACATGGTCAATGAACGCGGTGGGATTCACGGGCGGAAAATCCGTTATTTCATCCGTGACGACCAGTACAACCCGTCCCAGACAATGGCGGGTGTGAGGGAATTGGTGGACCGGCGGGACATTTTCGCTTTCGTCGGAGGGGTCGGAACCGCCCCGGGAATGGCCGTGAAAGACTATTTGAAGCAGAACGAAATTATATGGATCGGGGTTTGCTCCGGAGCGGAAGCCTTCCAGGGCAACCCCTGGCAATGGAACATGTGGCCTTCCTATTTCGACGACGGGAGCCTCCTGGCCAAGTTCGCTGTTGAAAACAAGGGGTACAAGAAAATCGCCCTTTTCTATCAGAACGACGATTGGGGCATGGATGCCATGAAAGGCATCAACCGGCGCCTCAAAGAGCACAATATGGAACTGGTGGCAGCCGTCCCTGTGGAGCCCATCGAACGGGATCTTTCCTCTCAGATCGCACGCCTGCAAGCCTCGGGGGCGGAAGCGGTCATCGGCATTGTGGCGCCCACCCAGGCGGCCATCGCCCTGAGAACCGCTGTCTCCGTCGGATACCAGCCCCAGTGGCTGCACTCCTACAACCTGTGTGACTTCGCCCTGATGAACCACATCACCGATGGACTATGGGCCCGCGAAGGCGTCATCACCTCCGCCTTCACCGACGACCCCAACGTTGACACCCCGCTGATGAACAGCTACCGCGAAGCGATCAAGAAGTATGCGCCGGAAGAGCGCTGGGGCATCTTCTACATGGCCGGTATTGTGGTGGCGGAACCCATGGTTCACGCGCTCGAGCAGGTCGGCCCCAACCTGAGCCAGGAAGCGCTTAAAAACGCGCTTAACAACATCACCGACTTCAAGGGCATCGGGCCGCGGATCACCTGGAGCGCAGACAATCACCGTCCGCCCCGGGAATTGCAAATCTGGCAGTGTGGCCCCAATGGAGAGACCATCGTCGTTCAGGACTGGATCGAAAACGAGCTGCCCATGGAATAGTGCCGCGCATATGGCAAAGAGCCGGCGGGAGGACCCCTCCCGCCGGCATTCTGGAATGTGAACAACCGAAGGCGGAGCGGCCATGGCCTATTTCAGTGTCGAGCATCTGAACATCAGTTTTGGCGGGTTGAGGGCGGTCAACGACATCAGCTTCAGCGTCGAGAAAAACGAGATCTTTTCCATCATTGGTCCCAACGGATCCGGCAAGACCACCATTTTCAACCTGATCAGCGGCATCTACCGACCCGACCAGGGTGCGATCATGATGGAGGGCGAAAACATGGTGGGCCGAACCCCTGATCGTATCGCCAGAAAGGGTATCGCCCGTACCTTCCAGAACATCGAGCTGTTCGCCAATGCCACCGTGATGGACAATCTCATGCTGGCCCGGCATATCCACATGCGAACGAGTGTTTTCGGCGGCGCCTTCATGTTTGGCAAGCGCTCCCGGGCTGCCCGGGAGGAGGTCGTTCATCGGGAAAAGGTGGAAAAAATAATCGACTTCCTGGAGCTGCAGTCGGTTCGCGACCAGTTCGTGGGCGGTCTGGCCTATGGCAAACGCAAACTGGTGGAATTGGGACGGGCCCTGGCCCTGGAACCCAAGGTGATGCTTCTCGATGAACCCTCGGCCGGCATGAACAACGAGGAAAAGGACGACCTGACCATCTGGATCAAGGATATCCGGGAGGATTTCCAGGTAACCATCCTTTTGATCGAACATGATATGAATATGATCATGGGTATTTCAGATCGCGTTTTCGCCATGAACCAGGGCCAGAGAATCGTTCTGGGCAAACCCGGTGAGGTCCAGGGCCATCCGGAAGTGATCAAGGCGTATCTGGGAGAGGAGGCGATCAGCTGATGCTCAAGGTGAACAATATCGAAACGTGGTATGACCTGATCCGCGCGCTGCACGGCATCTCCTTCGAGATCAACCAGGGCGCCATTGTGGCCTTGCTGGGTTCCAACGGCGCCGGGAAAACCACCATTCTGAAAACCATCATGCGCCTGTTCTATGATGCGAAGGAAGAGCAGCCCGAAAAGGGCACCATCTCGTTTCTGGATGAGCAGATCCAACGCAAGGACACCAGCGCCATCGTCAAGATGGGAATCGGATACGTGCCGGAAGGTCGGGAGGTGTTCCCGGAACTCAACGTCCTGGAGAACCTTCTCATGGGCGCCTATACCCGTAATGACAAGGCCGGCGTACGGGAGGATCTGGAGCACGTCTATAACCATTTCCCCATTCTCAGGGAGCGCACCAAACAGCAAGCGGGGTTGATGAGCGGTGGTGAACAGCAGATGCTGGCCATCGGACGGGCCCTCATGAGCCGGCCCAAACTGCTCATGCTCGATGAGCCCTCCCTGGGGCTCTCGCCTCTGCTGACCCACGAAATTTTCCAGATCATTAAAAATATCAACGAGAAAGATGGCGTTACGATCCTCCTGGTGGAACAGAACGTCAATATGGCCCTCAAGTATGCCCATTTTGCCTATCTTCTGGAGAACGGCCGCATCGTGCGGGCCGACACGCCCGAGGTGCTGCGCGAAGACGATGATATCAAGGAGTTCTATCTGGGCATATCGACCGAACAATCGGTGAAAGGGTACAAACGCTATCGGAGAAAAGTCCGGTTCCGCTGAACCACCACCGTTTTTTCAGCGCTTGCCGTTCCTAAAGATATCGTCCAACGTAGAGTTGCAAGGGGAAGATCATGGCCATCCAGACGTTGCCCAAAGCACTATTGCACATCGCTGAAAAACAACCCGACCGCGTCGCCCTTCGGCGCAAGGAATTCGGCATCTGGCGGGATATCACCTGGGCCGAGTACCTCCGGAAAGTCAAACATGTCGCCCTCGGCCTGCACGCCCTCGGGTTGGATTACGGCGAACACGTTTCGATAATTGGCGAAAACCGGCCCGAATGGCTCTACTCGGCCATGGGAGCTGTCTGCGCCGGCGGTGCATGGGTGGGCATTTACACCACCAACCCGCCCCCTGAATGCGAATATGTGGTCGACCACTCCG
>JAGTVD010000272.1 GCA_018224505.1 Desulfatitalea sp.
TGGGTTGTTGGTTGATCGGTTGATCGGTTGATCAGTTTACCTTATCTCATTGCATTTTCCCACACCTTATTGCGAAGGGGCATAAGATAACCGCCTCGAAAATAGCGGATGTGATCCTCACCCTGATAGGGGTCATCCTTTCCCGACCCCTATCAGTGGGGACCAACGCGTATGGTCCGCACAAAATAATAGTCCACACGCTGCGCAGATCCTATCTCCAGAATCGTTTAAACATGATCAATACACAAAGTGCCCAACCCAGTGAACAACCCACCCCAATAACCGCCCAACCAAACAACCGCCCAACGGCCCAACTGTCCAACCGCCCAACCGCCCAACTGCCCAACCGCCCAACTGCCCAACGGCCCAACCGCCCCCCTGCCCTGCCCCCGGCCGCCAAACTCCCCATTCAAGTATCCACCCGCAGCTACCGATAAGCATTACAGCACCATTGTCCGTCGTTCCGCTCCGGAGCGGCGTTTTTGAGATGGAAAGGAAGGAAATTTGTCCACAATGCACATTCTGGTGCTTGGCGCGGATAAGTCCCTGTCGGGTCCGCTGGAAAAACATTTGACCCTATGGGGTCACACCGTCGTGGTGTTGACCGATTCCCAACGGGCGATGGAAACGATCGAAGCAACGCGCTTCGACATGCTGATCGTTGCGCAAGGCTTTCCGGAGGAAGAAGCGGTTGATTTTTGCGGACAGGTGAAGGCGGCACGAGCGGAACATCGCCCTTACCTGCTGCTCGCGGACCGTATCGCGTCACCTGAAATGGCGGACCGTCTGCTGGACAGCGGACTGAACGACGTCATCAGCCCGCCGCTGGATCCGGCCGTCTTGCGCATGAAAGTGGCCGGCGCCGCGCATCAGCATGCGCTGGAACAGGATCTGAACCGCAAGATGGTGGCCATCCGGCGCAACTACTACCAGAGTGTGCAAACCCTCGGGCAACTGATTGACACTTACAGTGACGGGGTGGGCGCCCATTGCCGGCGGGTCGGACAATTGGCATTGTCCCTTGCCAAACGGCATCCGAAGGTGGGCGCCGAGGATTACCCGGTGATCGAGGCGGCCGGGTTGCTTCACGATATCGGGGTGATCGGATTACCCCAGCCGGTCTTAAAAAAACGCCGAACGGAGCTGGCGGGCAACGAAGGGGTGCTGTACCGCTCCCATTGCGAGCGGGGCGAAGCGATACTCGGGCAGATGGACCTGCTGCGTCCCGTGGCGCGTTTGGTCCGCATGCATCATGAACAGTACAACGGCCGCGGATTTCCCGATGGTCTTAAGAACGGGCAGATCCCGATCGGGGCGGCCATCATAGCGGCGGCAACGCTCTATGACGATCTGGTGCACCGCGAACACACCGATCCCAAACGGATTCCCGAGCAACTGCAACGCTGCCGGGGCTATCAAGTCAGACCGGACCTGGTGGAATTGCTGCTGCAGGCCAACCTGGAGTTAATGCAGCAAGAGAATCAACGCCTTGACCGCATGGTCTATATGGATGACTTGCAAGCAGGCATGGTGCTGACACGGGAGGTGCAGATGAAAGGTGGCGCCTTTTGCATGGCGGCCCATACACCGCTGTGCAACGATTCGATAGAAAAACTAAAGAATTACTATGAAATGGGCAATATAACCAACAAGGTCTTTGTCAAAAAATAAGGAAACATCATGGATATCGCGACCATCATCGGCCTGATCAGCGGGACCATCCTGATTGCATCGGCCATCTTCATGGGTGGTTCTGCCATCATCTTTATCAATATCCCCAGTCTGCTCATCGTGGTCGGCGGAACCCTGGCCGTCACGTTCATCAAATTCAAGATGAGCGACGTGGTCAACTCCATACGGGTGGCAATGAAGGCCTTTATCTTCAAAGCGTCGGACCCCGAGGAGATCATTCAGGAGATGGTGGGCTTTACACGCATCGCCAAAAAAGAGGGTCTCATCGCCCTGGAAAAGGAGACCGCCACGGACCCCTTCGCCGGCAAAGCACTTCGATACTTGTCGGACGGCTTTGACGAAGGGCTGATCGAGGACATGCTCAACAAGGATATCCGGCTCACCTTGCGGCGTCATGAAATGGGACAGAACGTTTTCAAAGGCATGGCTGAAAGCGCCCCTGCGTTCGGCATGATCGGCACCCTGATCGGTCTGGTCAAAATGCTGGCGGCCATGGATGATCCGTCCAATATCGGACCCGCCATGGCCATCGCCCTGTTGACCACTTTGTACGGCGTGCTGCTGGCCAACTTCATTTTTCAGCCTTTGGCCGACAAGTTGAGCCTGCGCAGCGATCAGGAACGGCTCAACAAAAGCATTATCGTGGAAGCGGCCGTCGGTATCAACCGCGGCGTGTCGCCACTGGTGCTGGAAGAATCGCTTAAAATCTTCCTCTCCCCCAAGGAGCGTGAAAAGGAAAAGGCGGAACCCGATACGCAGGCAGCAGTGGCCGAGGCTGAATAATGAGTGCGTGCAACGATCAGGATGCCCCCAAATGTGAAAAAGGCGCCGCCAAGTGGGTGGTGACCTTTGCCGACCTGATGAGCCTGCTGCTTTGCTTTTTTGTGCTGCTGCTATCCTTCTCGGAAATCGACCGTCAAAAATACAAGCAGGTGGCCGGTTCAATGCTCAATGCCTTTGGCGTGCAGCGCAA
>JAGTVD010000273.1 GCA_018224505.1 Desulfatitalea sp.
GAAACCGCCTGCCCAGGCGCCGACGGCCAATGCCGGCACCGACCAGACCGTGAGCCCATCATCCCGGGTTACCCTCAACGGATCCGCCTCAAAGGATCCGGATGGCGGCACACTGACCTATACCTGGACCCAGACCGCCGGCCCCAATGTTCAGCTCTCCAATACCCGCGCGGTGCGGCCAACTTTCACCGCCCCGGCAGCCAGCACCAAGCCAATCGTTCTCACCTTCCGATTGACGGTGCGCAACCCCAAGGGTCTTTCCGTCAGCGACACTTGTCAAGTCGTGATCAACGCCGTAAACCCACCAGCCCAGGCCCCGGTGGCCCAGGCCGGGCCAAACCAGACGGTGACATCGAACGCCAGCGTCCGTCTGAACGGATCGGAATCGTTCCATCCCGACAAAAAGACACTCAGCTACCTGTGGGTTCAAACCGGCGGGCCGAAAGTCAGCCTGTCCTCCGCCAAAACCGCCCGGCCGCGTTTCACCGCACCGACAGCGCCCACCGGCGGCAGAGTCACGCTGGTTTTCGAACTGACCGTAACCGATCCCAACCGGCTGACCAGCAGCGACACCTGCCTGGTGCAGGTGGTGCCGGCCCCAGCCGGCAATCCGCCTGCCGAATCCCCCGCTCCCCCGGCAAATGAACCGCCCAAACCGGACGAAAAAGCCCCGGTGCCGGCCCAGCCGGAACTGCCGCCCAAACAACCGATGGTTTATTTCCCCGTTGACGGTGCCACCAACATTTCCCTGACACCCCGATTGACCGCATCGGCTTTTTCGGGGGGAGATGTGGACGATACCCACCTGCGCTCCCAATGGCGCGTGTGGAAAACACAGAACAAGCAAACCGTGCTGGATGTCACCCGCAAACGCAATCCCCTCAACACGTTGTGGATTCCCTTCTTCACCTTGTCCCCAGGCACGACCTATGCTTGCCAGGTGCGCTACTTCGACCACCAGGGCCAAGCCTCCAAGTGGTCTTCCCCGGTGCATTTCACCACCCGCAGCAGTTGGTTCACCCGGTCCGCTTCAAACCTCACCGATGAAACATCGATACCCGTGGCAGTAGACCTCGACGTCGAAGGCATTACGGGCGTGGAAATGCTGCAGGCAGTGCAAACCGCCGATGGCAGCTACCTGGTGGCGGTGGAAATCGAGAGCGATGAAACCGTCGAAAGTATCGACGTCGTTGCCGCCGTTGCCCCGGACAGCACCGAGCCCCAGCCCCCGTTCGAAAGCACCCATCCCAACGGGCTGTTGGGCTATCGCATACAACTGGTGGCGCCGGGCCAGGAGGCCAGCGTCATCCTCCATTTCTCAGACCCCATCGAGCCCCTGACCACATGGATCGCTTACGGCGCAGATGGTGAGTGGGTGGATTGTACGCACAATGTGCAAGTGCAGGCAGATGGCATGACCGTCGTGCGAACCATCGTCGACGGCGGCGAGGAGGATGCCGACGGTGTCGCCAACGGCACCATTGTGGATCTGCTGGCCCCATTGCAAATCGCCGCGGACCTTCCACCCCCCGAACAGAGCGGGGGCAGCGGCGAGCAAAGTTCAGCCTCCGGCTCCGGCGGCGGCGGTTGCTTCATCGGCGCCTTGTTCCAATAGATGCACTCAAGGGGAGCACCTGATTCATAACCAGTGAAGAGGGGCGGAAGCGGCATCGCTTCCGCCCCTCTTTTTGCAGCCCTCCTCAGACACCTCGGGCGGATAGCGATGTCATACACGACCCTCTCAGGTATATTCAGGCAACTGATCCACACACCCTCCGCAACTGCCTGCTCGCCCTGGCACAATAAGAGGTGCTCCCGGTTGCGGGGGTGGGGCGCTGCGTCAGCAATGGGGTTTTAGTGACGCTTGGGGGTGTGCGCAGGGTCGTTCGGCCCGCACTGTCCGAACACAGTGAGGTTGCGTTCCTACCCGGTTCTCACCCCTTAGCGTCACGTGAACCCCGTTGCGTGCAGCGTCCCACCCCCGCAACCGGGAGCACCGGCTTAACGACCACAGCGGTAAGCCGCACCATCTCCTCGGGGCACATGCCATCGCCCTGCCAAGCCTTGCCTGACGCATGCCTGACGCATTGACACACAGAAACCTTTTTGTCATACTCCTTTCAGCATTCAATCCATCACTTCGATTCACACGGCCAACACCCACGGGAAAAGGGGCCTACGTGAACCTCCCATACGCGCCCACCGACGATTTCTGCGTCATTTCCCGACCATTGGAACCCGTTCCAAGGAGGCCACAGTGGCGACCACCCAGCATGTCATTATCGGCAACGGCATTGCCGGCATCAGCGCCGCCGAGGTTCTTCGCGCCGGCGATCCGGACAGTGCCATAACCATCATCGGGGACGAGTCCGAAACGCCCTATTGCCGCCCCATGATCAGCCTGGTGCTCGAAGGCGCGCTCGGCCCCGAGCGGTTACCCATCCGGGGCACCGATTATTACCAGCAGTTCGGCATAACGCCCGTTCTGGGGCGGCGCGTGACGGCCGTGGACACATCCCGCCGGGAGGTGCACATTAACGGCGCGCGACCGGTCATCTACGACAAACTGCTGATCGCCTCGGGAGCCGATCCGCGACCGGTCAAGGCGGAGGGCCGTGACCTGGATAATATCTTTTATCTGCGCCACCAGGCGCATGTGCGCGGCATGCTGGCAGTGATGCCCGACGCCCGGAAGGCACTGGTGCTCGGCGGCGGGTTGGTGGGGTTCAAAGCGGCCTATGGTCTGCTGCGCCGTGGCATCCAGGTCACCATGCTGATCCGTTCCGGATATCCGCTCTCCATGCAGGCCGACGCCGAGGCCGGGCGCATGGTGCTCACGGAGCTGCGTGCCCATGGGCTGGAGGTGAGGGTGGGCGCTGAGGTGACGGCATTCGAGGGCGGACCCGCTGTGCGCGCCGCTGTGCTGTCCGACGGCAGTCGCCTGGCGTGTGACCTGGTGGTCATCGGTAAAGGCGTTCTGCCGTCGCTCGCCTTTGTCCGCCGCGACCAGATCGCCGTGGACCTGGGCATCGTTGTGGACCGCCACATGCGCACCACGGCCCCGGATGTCTATGCCGCCGGAGATGTGGCCGAGGGGATGGACCTGGCCCGGGGCACCCGCTGGGTCAACGCGATCTGGCCCGAAGCCGTGGCCCAGGGCCGCCTGGCCGGCACCAACATGGCCGGACGCGAGGTGGCCGGCGAGGGCAGCCTGGGCCGCAATGTCATCCGCATCTTCGGACTGGACATCATGACCGGCGGGATCGTCGATCCGCCGGCCGACGACGACGGTTTCACGGTGGTCAGCGCCCTGGATCCCCGCCGCCGGACCTATCGCAAACTGGTGTTTCAGAAGAATCGCTTGGTGGGCATGGTGATGGTCAATGCCATCGAGCAGGGCGGGGTATTGCTGGGTCTTATCCAGAGCCGCATGCCGGTGCGCCTGCCCGCCGAAACACTACTGGCAAATGGGTTCAACTACAAGCAACTGTTGATGGAATGATCGATGACGATCCCATTCACCAACCTCAGGAGGTGGCCGCATGAAACAAGTCGTTGTTCATCCGGAGCGGTGCGTAGGATGCCTGCAGTGCATGCTGGCCTGCGCCACCGCCCACTCCAGAAGTCGCACCTTGCCCGAAGCGGTTCTGGAGAGCCCCAGGCCCCGACCCCGGGTGCATGTGGGGGTCGGCTGTTTCGATGAGGGGTTTCCCAATCGCTGCCGGCACTGCGATCCGGCGCCCTGCATGCTGGCCTGCCTGCCCGGCGCGATTTATCGGGATGCCCAGACCAACACGGTACTGATCGATACCGACCGGTGCATCAACTGCGCCTCTTGCGCCATGGTGTGCCCGTTCGGTGTATTGCGCTACCATCCGGATGTGCTGGCACCACCGGACAAGACCGTAGCGGTCAAGTGCGACAACTGCATTGCACGCCAGCAAAAGGGACAAATCCCGGCCTGTGTGGAGGCGTGCCGCACCGGCGCATTGACCTTCGAGCCCCTGGACGGGGCCATGCGGCGTAAAACCGATGCCGTGTCGCGCACGGTTTCGGCCGGCCGGCGGGAAGTGCCGCCGCCCGCCGGTTACGCACTGCTCACCACCATCAAACACGAACAGGTCCGTCTGCGCTCCCATTAACCTGCCATGGAGGAACACGCGATGAAAAAAGAGTACATCCAAGAGACCATTGCCCAGGACAGCCGGCTCTTGCTGCGGAAGATGGAAGGCGACGCCGTAACCACGGTGTGGGAGCGCCACCGGGACCAGCAGCCGCACTGCGGCTTTTGTGAAATGGGGCTCAGCTGCCGCAACTGCGTCATGGGCCCATGCCGCATCGACCCCTTCGGCGATGGGCCGCAACAGGGTGTCTGCGGCGCCGACGCCAACATCATCGTGGCCCGCAACCTCGGACGCATGATCGCCGCCGGCGCCGCCTCCCACTCGGACCACGGCCGGGACCTGGTGGAAGTCCTGGCAAAGGTGGCCGAAGGCGACGGCAGCGGCTACCAGATCCGGGACGGCGCCAAACTCAGACGCCTGGCCGCCGAGTTCGGCGTGGACGTTGAGGGCCGGGAAGAGAAGCAGATCGCCGCCGATCTGGCCTATGGCATGCAGGAGGAGTATGGCATGCGGCGCAAATCCCTGACCCTGCTGGCACGGGCCCCAGAAAAACGCCGGCGCTTGTGGGACAAGCTGAACATCACCCCCCGGGGTATCGACCGGGAGACGTCGGAGATGATGCACCGCACCCACATGGGCGTCGACAACGACTGGCAGAGTCTGCTGCTGCACGGCCTGCGCAACGCGTTGTCCGATGGTTGGGGCGGATCGATGATCGCCACCGAAGTGTCGGATATCCTATTCGGGACCCCCAGCCCTCGACCTACCCTCAGCAATGTGGGCGTACTCAAAAAGGAGCAAGTCAACATCATCGTCCACGGCCACAACCCGGTGGTGTCGGAAATGGTGCTGCTCGCCTGTCAATCCCCGGAGATGATCGAGCGCGCCAAGGCCCGCGGCGCCCAGGGCATCAACCTGGCCGGCGTTTGCTGCACGGGCAATGAGCTGCTGATGCGCCACGGCGTTGCCATGGCCGGCAACCACCTGTGCACCGAACTGGTGCTGGGCACCGGCGCGGTGGAGATGATGATCGTGGATTACCAGTGCATCATGCCGTCAATCGCCCAGGTGGCCACCTGCTACCACACCCGCATGGTCAGCACCAGCGACAAGGCCCGGTTCCCCGGCATGACCCACCGCGAATTCCATCCCCACAACGCCGCCGGGCTGGCGCGGGAGCTGGTGCAGGAAGCGGTGGACAACTTCGCCAATCGCAAAGCGGTCTACATTCCGGTGGAACCGGTGCCGGCCGTGGGCGGATTTTCGGTGGAAGCCATCGTGGGCGCCCTGGGCGGCACCCCCGAACCGCTGTTGGATGCCATCAAGGCGGGCAAGATTCGGGGCGCGGCCGGTATCGTGGGGTGCAACAACCCCAAGATCACCCAGGACCATGGTCATGTGACCCTCACCCGACGGTTGATCGAGAACGATATCCTGGTGGTGGATACCGGCTGCGCCGCCGTGGCCACTGCCAAGGCCGGCTTCAAAGTGGCCGAGGCGATCCAGTATGCCGGACCGGGCCTCAAGGAGGTCTGCGGCGCGCTGCAGATCCCGCCCGTCCTCCATATGGGCAGCTGCGTGGACAACGTGCGCATCCTGGTCCTGGCCGCGGCCCTGGCCAATGCCCTGCAGGTGGACATCAGCGACCTGCCCATCGCCGGCGCGGCGCCCGAATGGTACTCGGAAAAGGCCGCGGCCATCGGCGCCTACTTCGTGGCCTCGGGGGTCTACACCGTTTTAGGTCCCATGCCGCCCATCACGGGCAGCATGGATGTGGTCCATCTGCTCACCCAGGGACTGGAAGGGGTTGTGGGCGCCACCTTCGCCGTGGAACCCGACCCGGAAAAGGCCGCCGTGTTGATCCGCGAGCGGATCGAAGCCAAACGCAAAGCGCTCGGTTTGTAGAAAAACACGTCGGCCCACCCATTTCGGAAGGGTTGTGTCGGCCGGATGGGTTCAGGGATGTGCTGCGATAGGGCGGACTTGTGGGTCCGCCCTTTTTCAGGAAGTCGCCTTCGCAGCAACGGCGTTTACCCCAAAGTTGCATACATAGGGGTTTATTGGTTTTCCAGGGGACGCCGGCCATAGCTGGAAAAGCAGTTCAGCGCTTTGACCGAAGCCATCTCCAGGCTGTCGACGATATGACCCGTGGTGGCCGTCAGCTTGGCATGCAGCAGCAGCAGCGGGATGGCGGACATCAGGCCGAAGGCCGTGGTGTTCATGGCCACCGAGATGCTGGCCGAGAGCAGGTCGGCCTTTTCGGCGGGGTTGGCGTTGGCCAACGCGGTGAAGGCCTCGATCAAGCCCATGATGGTCCCCAGCAGACCGAGCAGCGTGGCGATGTTTGACAGCAGCGCAATATAGGGCGTGCGCTTTTCA
>JAGTVD010000274.1 GCA_018224505.1 Desulfatitalea sp.
AAACGAACTCCAGTTGATTGAAAAAGAGATCGAAACACGCAATGAGGTTGTTGTCCAGAAGGAACAGAAATGCGACGCGATGCTCGATGAACAGCGCCAGCAATTGGAGAGAATTTCCGCACTGACAGCCGAACAGGCGAAAGAGTTGTTGTTGCGGGCCATGGAAAACGAGGCACGCTACGAGGGTGCGAAACTGATCAAGCGAATCGAGAGCGAGGCCAAGGAGGAAGCGGACAAAAAAGCCAAAAAGATACTGGCCACCGCCATCCAGCGATACGCCGCCGATTATGTCGCCGAGCGCACTGTAACTGTCGTGCAATTGCCCAGTGACGAAATGAAGGGCCGCATCATCGGACGGGAAGGGCGTAATATTCGCGCCCTGGAAGCGGCCACCGGCATCGACCTGATCATTGACGACACCCCCGAGGCGGTAATTCTGTCCGGGTTCAATCCGGTGCGTCGGGAGGTGGCGCGTCAATCCCTCATGAAACTGATCGCTGATGGGCGTATCCACCCGGCACGGATCGAAGACGTTGTCAAAAAGGTCGCTGTGGAAATCGATTCCGCCATCAAGGAAGCCGGCGAGCAAGCGGCGTTCGACCTGGGAGTGCATGGCATACACCCGGAATTGGTCAAATATGTAGGGCAACTCAAATATCGCACCAGCTACTCCCAGAATGTGCTTCAGCACTCCATTGAAGTGGGTTTCCTTTGCGGCATAATGGCCGCGGAACTTGGGTTGAAGGAGAAACTGGCCCGCCGCATGGGCCTGTTGCATGACATCGGAAAGGGGATCGACCACGAGGTCGAGGGCCCCCATGCCCTGATTGGCTCCCGACTGGCCAAAAAATTCGGTGAAACACCCCAGGTCATCAATGCCATCGCCGCTCACCACGAAGATGTACCGCCCATGACGGTTTACGACATACTGGTACAAGCAGCAGACGGTTTGTCCGGTGCCCGCCCGGGGGCTCGCAAGGAGCTCTTGGAAAACTATGTCAAACGGCTGGAAGAGCTCGAGGGTATTGCCACCGGCTTTCGAGGCGTGGAGTGTGCCTATGCCATTCAGGCCGGTCGAGAGCTGCGCGTCATTGTTGAGAGCGGTAAAATCAAGGATGAAGACGCGATCCTGATGAGTCGCGATATCGTAAAAAAGATTGAGGAAGTGCTTACCTTCCCCGGCCAGATCAAAGTGACCGTGATTCGCGAGACCCGGGCCGTTGAATATGCAAACAAGTAGGTGGCCCGACCGGACGGGATGGTAGCCGCTGCGGCGCCGTCCCGTTTTCGGGGTGACCTGCTCATACCGATGCAATGGAGCTTTAGAGGATGGTGAATGTCATCGATGTATTGCGCGACAGGGGCTTTATTGAACAGACAACACACGACAAGGAATTGACGGACTATACCGGTGCGGGCCAGGTGAGCTGTTATATCGGATTCGATCCCACTGCCTCCAGCTTGCACGTGGGGCACCTGGTGCCCATCATGGCACTGGCCCATATGCAACGGCAGGGCCATCGGCCCATTGCCCTGGTCGGTGGCGGAACGGGTCTGGTGGGGGATCCAAGCGGTAAAACCGAAATGCGCAAGATGCTCACCATCGAGCAAGTGGATGCCAATGTGGCCGATATCAAGCGGCAATTGGCCCGTTTTCTTGATTTTTCCGAAGGTATGGCCCTGCTGCTCAACAATGCCGACTGGTTAACCCGTCTATCGCTGATTCCCTTCTTGAGGGATTTCGGGCGCCACTTTTCGGTGAACCGCATGATCAAGGCGGAAAGCTGTCGAGCGCGCCTGGAATCCGAGGAGGGCCTCAGTTTTATCGAGTTTAACTACATGGTGCTGCAGGCTTATGACTTTTACCAGCTTTGTAAAGGCCACCAGTGTCGTCTCCAGATGGGTGGCAGCGATCAGTGGGGTAACATTGTCGCCGGTATCGATCTGATCCGACGTACCATGGGGCAACAGGCGTTTGGCGTCACTTTTAAACTCATTACCACCAGCTCCGGCGCCAAGATGGGCAAAACCGCTGCCGGTGCCGTCTGGCTGTCACCGGAGCTGACGACGCCATATGACTATTACCAATTCTGGATCAATACGGATGATCGTGACGTGGCGCGGTTTCTGAGGCTGTTCACCTTCCTGCCGCTGGCCGAAATAGCGGCCGTGGACCAGCTCTCAGGCGCCGATCTCAATAGCGCCAAGATGGTCCTTGCCTATGAGGCGACACGGTTGGCCCATGGCGCCGACAATGCCGGCCAGGCCCATGGTGCTGCCGGCTCGATGTTCGGCGCCCGCACGGTCCCTGAGCATATTCTGCCTTCGAGCCCGATCCACAAGATGGCACAAGGAGCCGATCAGGAGGCCGTCCCCTGTACAGAGATGACCCGGGAACAACTGCAAGACGGCCTGCCGGCCTTCAAACTGTTCCATATGGTGGGATTGGCTAAAAGCGGCGGAGAGGCCCGCCGCCTGATCGACCAAGGGGGAGGGTATGTCAACGGACAGCGTCTTGATTCAGGCGAAACAGTGATATCTGCCAATGATATCGATGGGGTGGAGATTGTTTTGCGGGCAGGTAAGAAACGGTTTCACAAAATTATTATCAAAGGCTTAAAAAAGTAATTGACAACCCGCCGGGGGGGGTGTAGAACCCGCCACATCATTCGGTGAGTGGTTGTCACCGAAACCGAACAAAGCTCTTTTAAGATACTGCGATCAGCCAACGATATACCGCCCGCCTGAGCGATACAAAGCACAGTTAGGGAAAACAAGCTTGTCACGATCGATTTTAGAAAAGTCAAAATCGAGTGGAATTTTTTGTTGACAAGGAACCGAACACAAGGTATACAATAGGGCTTTCCAGTAGTAAGCAAGCGCAGATTGTTTAAAGAAAAATTTTAAGACAATCTAAAAAAGTGCTTGACAGGGATCGACCAAATAGTATAGTTAAGGTTTTCGATCCTGGCACCAAAAGATGGTGCCAAACAACTTGATCTTTGAAAACTAAATAGTGACGATGCCAAGAGTTGGGACCTCGTTAAATCAGTCGTTGCTTCGGCAACTACTAAATAATTTAATTGGAGAGTTTGATCCTGGCTCAGAGTGAACGCTGGCGGCGTGCTTAACACATGCAAGTCGCACGAGAAAGCTTCTGCTTGCAGAGGCGAGTAAAGTGGCGCACGGGTGAGTAACACGTGGGTAATCTACCTCCGAATTGGGGATAACATTGCGAAAGCGATGCTAATACCGAATGACATCCTTTGGTTTGCGGACCTTTGGATCAAAGGTGGCCTCTTCATGAAAGCTACTGTTTGGAGATGAGCCCGCGGCCCATTAGCTTGTTGGTAGGGTAAC
>JAGTVD010000275.1 GCA_018224505.1 Desulfatitalea sp.
CTTGTTTCAAATGATTATCATTTGATTCGCGCATCTTTTCTGCTGGGGTCGGTTCTTAAGAAATCCGGGGTGGTAATTTATCCCTATGGGGTTGCTTCTGATCAAGTAAAAACTGACGATCTCAAAGTGCGCCTGCGATGGTATTTTAACGAAAATATCAAATTCTGGGGAAGTGCCGTGGAGATGGGTATTTACCGGATGATGGGAGTTTTGATTAACGATTATGCCTGGGTCCGGCAATCAAAAGATGCAGTCAAAAAAAGAGTCCTGTTTGACGGGGCATAGCCGAATAGACCAAGGTTACATCCTTGAGGTAATTTAATAAGTCAGGTTCAAGAGGCAGCTTCACCGGTGGAAGAGAGCTATCTAGTGCCTGAACGATAAGTCAATTATTCCCTCTCCAATCGGGGGAGGGTCAGGGTGGGGGATAATAATATCAGCGGGTTATCTTTTCCCTCCCCCAGCCCCATTTTTCTTGACAAAAAGCAAGTTCCTATCATAGGGTGCCGGCTAAGATAATCGGTAGTCGTAACTGACTATGCTCTGAGAAGATAAACGTTTTATACGATAACGGAGGGTAATAATGTTCCATGACGCACGGGAATTCGAAGACGGGCAGATAATCGACGCGGATATAGCTATTGCGGGAGGCGGTGCTGCGGGCATCGCCATCGCTCGAAGTTTTATCGGGTCGTCTACACGGGTTGTTTTGATTGAGAGCGGTGGACTGGATTTCGATCCGGACAGCCAGGATCTTTACAAAGGGCGTAACGACGGGCTGCCTTATTTTGATCTGCACGCGACACGATTCCGCTATTTCGGAGGATCGACATTTCACTCGCAGGGACGCTCCCGACCGCTGGATCCTATAGATTTCGAAGCCCGTCCCTGGGTTCCGTATTCAGGTTGGCCGATCTCGTACCAGGAATATGCGGACTATATCAAACCCACACACGCGATCATGCAACTCGGGGAGCCGAGTTACGATCCCGGGTTTTGGGGAATCGACGAGGAGTCACTGCTGGCAATTGATCCAACCCTGTTGGGCAACCGGATTTGGCAGTTTAGCCCTGCAAAATTTGGTCAGGCCTATCGCGAGGAATTGAGGCGCGCAAAGAATGTGGACGTTTTTTTGCAAGCAAACGTGGTTGATATTGCGACTGACTATAATGCCCATCACGTTGAGGCGTTTCGCGTCGCCACGCTTCGGGGCCCAAAGATCCAGGTGCGGGCGCGCGATTACGTTCTTGCTTGCGGTGGGCTAGAGAATCCGCGCCTGCTCCTATCTTCGCGCTCGGTGCAAAAAGAAGGCCTTGGTAATAGTCACGATTGTGTGGGTCGATATTTTATGGAACATCCACATGTCAGAACCGCTACCCTCATCACCAACGCGCCGGTTGACGATGCTCTGTATACCCGCAGCTTTGAGCGACGTGGTACTCTCCTCATGGCCCATCTCAAGATAGCGCCGGAGTTGCAGCGAAGGGCCGAACTTCTCAACTGGCAGGGACAAGTGGGCACACACACTTTGGGGGTTACCGGCTATGCAGCTTTCCGTCAAGCACTGCGGGCTGTCATGGAAAGGCGCTGGAGCTATAAGGTTTCATGGGATCTGTTTCGGGCGGTACGGTACTTTGATGATACGATAGCGGGACTTCTGGGGCGTGCACGGATCAGGCGCTATATACCGCGCGGGTGCGCGTATTTATGGAGCCATCTCGAGCAGGCACCAAATCCCGATAGCCGAGTCCGTCTTGATGAGGCGGAACGGGACGCGCTTGGCATGCCACGCATCCGTCTGGATTGGCACTTGACCTCTTTGGAGCGCCGAACATTGCATGTTGTCAACCAGACACTTCGTGATGAGCTTGAACGAACAGGGTCTGCCAAGTTAGAGCTCGAGCCGTGGGTGGAGAACATGGAAACCGATTGGCCGCCGTTTCCGCTCCTAATGGGTGGACACCACCACATGGGCACCACGCGCATGAGTCATGACCCCGGAAACGGTGTTGTAAATCGCGATTGCCTGGTTCACGGAATCGCTAACCTTTATGTAGCAGGAAGTTCAGTTTTTTCAACTGCGGGTTGTGCTAATCCGACTTTTTCGGTTGTGGCGCTAGCCCTTCGGCTTGCGAAACATCTCGGCGCCAAGGGTGTGTAAGTGGCCCCTGAGTAATGCATAACGCATTGATTGGACATATAATTGGGGGACATTGAGCGGGTCGGAAATTCACGAGAGCACGTCATCCACCATCGCCTTGAATTCAGACGCGACTTGAAAGTCTGTACTGCGCGCCGCCACTTGCTGCATAATTTCCCTCGCCAAATTCCATTCGTGGCTACCAAACGCGGAGGACACATACACCCAAACCATCTCCAGGTCTACGGGGTCGAGGCTGTCGGCGTAAAACGGGTAATCATCACCTAAGTAGTGTCCGGCATTGGGGTCATCACGAGTTACGATGACCACAGCGCCGCACCTGGCGGCAAGAAATCCTTTCAAAAAAGGCTTCCAACCGAAACCAGGCCGCCGCTGTCTTACGATCCAATGGCAGTTGAAACCAGGAAGCTCATCAAGCCAATTACCCGAAGAAACCAGTGTATCAAACACTTTGATGTGTCCAGAGAGGGAGTCGGGGTAAACCGTATTTAGCGGATCTCCGAAATAGGCTGTGCGCAATTTATCCATAGGGGGAATTGTTTGAGGTACCTTTAGGTTGACATGATGCGTAACATGAAACGCGGGCACCTCAGGATAGACCCTACCAAGGTCAAGTTGCTGGCGTAGCGAGAGCGTCATATGAGCATCGAGCAAACGGACTTTCTCTGCTTTCGGTTTGCCGTCTTCCCAAGACCCTATCAGTGCAATATTGCGGGCTTTGATCTCGGAGATCGTCTCGACGTCGTATCGATTAAGAGCATACGGCGTGAGGACAACGATACCGTTTTTTGCCGCCAGGATATCGGATGTATATGAGACATCATAGATATCTAAGAAACGGGCGCTTATGATTTCGCTCAGTTGCTCGGCGCGCAGAATCGCAGTCACCCTGGCTTGCCGATCTTCTGGACACAGAAAGGTTATAGGGACCCGTCTCAATCGGGATTTGTGTGCTTTGCCGGCGTTTCGCGAAAAGGAATGTTGAACCGGCCGGGCAAAAAAAATGTTATCTTCCGCCGATCCGACTACCGCAGGAACAGTTTCTGGAATGACCTTAGGCGATATTGAACCATGCAAAAGCCGGTACAACGTGACGTCGCATGGCCCATGGGTTTCTTGGTGTAATTCCCACCAGGTATCCATGGTTTCACGGACCGCGCGTTGGGCGTGCCGTCGCCAGATCACCGCGGTACTCCAAGCACCATGACTACGTGGTATTTGGGAATTCTCACATGCCTCTGCCTCATGCAGGATAGAATCAAGGGGCGCACTCCCCACGACAAGATGGCGCTCGATCAGGTGATGCCAGTCGATGCAATGCGGATGCCGCCAGAGCGCGAAACGCTGGGGCATGAACCAACGGAGAAGCAGGGTGTGCATGTTACCTATGACGAGCATGTCTCGATCGAGATAAAGTGACGCCTCTGCTTCAGGTGCGACCTCATACAACACCCTGTGAGGGCAGATCAGGTGGAAGTCAGAAGCATACTCTGAGAGCTTTGTGGGTACAATCTCCCACCCGAAACCGACAATCGGTTGGTCGGTGAAGCAGATGAAGCGCAGACCCTCGGGTTGACCGAATAGCGGTGGCAAGTTACTTCGAACACCGAAGGACGTGGTATAGACGACAAAATGCTTAGTGGACTCTTTTGAGAGAAGGGGCGGACGCTCGCTCACCGGGATCGCCAGATTCAAGGCTGGGCTTGGATCCAGAGGTGCGAGCAGTAATGACGCACGCGTGTCTTGGAGAGCGTACCTCTGATCTTTCTTTGAGACAATATCGCGGAGTATTGACCCCGCGGAAACCCAATTTGCGGTACGGGCAGTGAATAGCCCAACAAGCTGAGCTATAAATAGGTGATTGGGTACAAACAGCCTTGCGATGCGAAGAACCTTCAA
>JAGTVD010000276.1 GCA_018224505.1 Desulfatitalea sp.
CCATGTATCCTCTGGCCCGATCGGTCAACGCCTGCCCCAGGGAAACAGCCAGCAGAAGCACGCGCGGGCAATCTACGCCAGCAGCGATGCAGGGCCGTCATGGTTTGAGCAGCTCGACAAACGCCTCCACGCGGGTCTTGAGCTGGCCGGCGTCTTCCATGCCGTAATCGGTCTCGATGCGCAAACACGGAATATTTTCGGCTTCCAGGGCCCTTTCCACCGGGATGGACTCCATCAAGTAGGGCTGGCAGAACTGCAGGCCGTAGTGAATCACCCCGTCGGCGCGGTAGGCGCCCACCATTTCCCGGATGTGGGCCAGGCGGTCCGGATTAGGCGTGAAGATTGCGCAATCCACCTGGAAATAGCGATCCACGATGGCCGCCATCAATTCATCCACGGTTCGGCCCGTGTCGTCGGTCAGATGGCGCGTGCCCCGTTCGCCCACGCACGACTCCTCACCCACAATCACCGCACCGGCGCTCTCCACAATCCAGGGCAGTTTCCAGTTGGGGACGGCCTGGGGACAGCCCGAAATCAAAATGCGCGGTGTTCCGTCAGGAAACACCCCTTGCTGCTGCGCCACCCGTTTTTCCAGCTCGTCGCAAATGGCGTTCACCGATGCGGTGAACCGGACCGGGTTGTCATAGAAGAACACCTGATTGGCCAAGAGCGCGTCCAGGCCGGAAATGGGCGCCGGATCGGCAACACGCAGGGCCAGCAGGCGATGCAGTGCGGCCCGTTTGGCATTGACCGTGCGGATGGCCGCCTGCAGAGAATCGGCGGTGATGGCGACCCCGGTAAGTGCTTCCAGGGCTGCCTTGAAACGGTCATATTCGGCCTTGAGAAGGGACCGCCCCTGGTCGGACTTCATCTGCGGCAGGTCCATCACATAAAGGTTCTCGATCAGGTGCCCCAAGGATTCATAGGCCTTTTTTTTACCATCGCAAGTGTTCTCACCCACGACCATGTCGGCGCTCTCCAGGTAGGGGCACACTTTCCCGATCTTGAAACCAAAAGCCGATTTGATCAGGGCGCAGGTGTTGCGCGGCAGCAGCTTTTCCACCTCTTCCATGGCGAAATCGGCGCCGGAGCACAATCCCACCAGGGTGGCGTTGGCGGCCAGTACGATCTCTTCGGGCACGAAGACGCAGTAGGAACCGACGATCTTGCGGCCGGCGGCCTTTTCGTCAAGCAACTCCTTGATGCGCAAGCCGTGCACTTCGCTCATGACGAAATCGAAATAGCCCATTCCTTCGGGCCGGTCCTTCTGGGCCAGATAGATATCCCGGTAGGCATTGCCCAACACCCCCAACAGGGCGTCGTGCGCTTCCAGGTCAAGCCCCAGGTCGGTCCACATGGAACGATAGTCGTTACTCATCTCATTCTCCTTTCGTGTTATGAGCAGCAGCTCTCCGAAGAGCCGCAACCGCCGCAGCCGCCGTTGGACGGCAGCGCCGTGGTGACCTTGAAGCCTTCCCCGGCGAAATCGATTTCAATGGGCTGCGCCTGTTCCAGGAACCCCTTATCCACCACATACTGGATACCGGCGAATTCGAAGGTGGCATCCCCGGGGTGGATGGTGTCCAGCGCCAGCGCAACCTGGGATCCGCCGCAGCGGCTGGTCATGAATACCCGGATGGGTTTGATTTCGTTTTCGTCGAAATAGTGTGCGATCCGCTCCTGGGCCGCATCCGTCACATTCAGCATCGTGTCTGCTCCCTTCCTTGTCATATTCCCCTTCCGATATTGATGGGGGGGTTCACTATTTATGCATCTCGAATGTCATCCAGCAGCGTTACGCCTGCTCGCCGACCAAACCACTGAAGATCGCCCGCAGATCCCTTTCGTTGAGCGATTCCAAAGGGTCGTAATCATCTTGTACGGGTTCCGGCGCATCTTCCAGCGTTGCCAGATGCTGCTCGTCGACTTCAATGGCCAGCGCGGTGCAGCGCTCCTTGACCTGCGCTGCACTCAGCTCCCGATTGTTTTCGATCCAACGGTGGCAGTCGTCATGGTTGCCCACGTATAAGAGAAAAAGCTGTCGGCGGTGCTTGTAGGTCACCAGACGATAGCCGCTGCCCAGATCGTACTTCATCACGCCTTTGATGCGCAGTTCGCCGTGTTTGGTCATGGTGCCGACCCGATCCGGAACGATTTCGCCCAGCCGCATGCGCGCGACGATCTCTTCGGCTCTGGATGCAGCCAGAGCTGCCTTTTTCCCGGAATGCCGCAGTTGCTCCAGGCTCTTGTGGACCTTCTTGTCAAGAAAGACCTGCGTAATCATGACAAACGTCCACCGTTAACATCGTGCGCCACTGGCAGCGCTGTGGTTGCCATCACCGGACAGGCATCCACGCATGCCCGGCAGCCAGTACAATGATCAAGGCGAATACTACGAGCGCGCTTGCGGACCCGGACGCGAAAAGACCCCGCCTGGCCGGAGACCTCCTCCACATTGGCAAAGGTCACCAACTCGATATTGGGGTGACGCCCGGTGGCCACCAACTGCGGCGAGAGGATGCACATGGAACAGTCGATGGTGGGAAAGGTCTTGTCGAGCTGTCCCATGGCCCCACCGATGGCGGGTGTTTTCTCGACCAGGTAGACTAAAAAACCTGAATCGGCCAGATCCAAGGCGGCCTGAATACCAGAGATGCCACCGCCCACGATCATGACAGCACCTGTTGGTTGTGTCTGCATCTGTTGCTCCTTTACTTCGCACACTACCTGATAAGGCGGCTGGGCTATTGCCCGACGGCCGCAAAATCCGCTACTGGTGTTTTGACCATGCGCCGTGCCGGTCCCAATGCCATGACCGCCTCGGTGACGCGAATGGCGGTGGCGGCGAACTTTGTGGATTCGGCCGACGAAATCCATGAGAAGTGGAGTCGCCCGGGCTCAACGCCCGTGTACTCCAGCAAATTGGCCAGCAATGCGAACTTGCGCCGGGCGTAGAAGTTGCCCTCGATATAGTGGCAATCGCCCGGGTGACACCCCGACACCCATATGCCATCCGCCCCTTCGCGCAGTGCGGCAAGAATGAACTTGGGGCTGATGCGGCCGCTGCAGGGGACGCGGATCACGCGGATGTTGGGCGGGTATTGCAGCCTACTGACACCGGCCAGGTCTGCGGCACCGTACGTGCACCAATTACAGAAAAAAGCGATGATGGTGGGTTGCCAGTCCATTGGTTTCATTTTTCCCTTTCGCTTGCTATGTTGTCTCGCAGGGGGCCGCATCGCGCAGAGGGCTGGGCCCCAGCTGCCGTATCGTCTCGGTCATCTCGCTGGCGATTTCGGCAAAGCGCGGCCCCATTGCTGAACTGAGATTGAACATCCGCACCCGGTCTTCTTCCATCCCCATCTCGGCCAACTGTTTACGGACCGCCATGACCCGCCTTTTGGCCTTCAGGTTGCCCTCCAGAAAATGGCACTCCCCTTCCAGGCACCCGGCCACATAGACACCATCGGCGCCATCTTCAATGGCCCTGAGCAGGTGCAGCATATCCACGCGACCGGTGCAGGGCACCTGGATGATTTTGACGTTGGCCGGATAGTTCAGGCGCATGCTGCCGGCCAGATCACCGGCGGCGTACGCGCAATATTTACAACAAAAGGCCAGAATTCTAGGCTCAAAGCGGTCATCCGTCATATCGAAGACTCCTTTGCGTCAGATTTGCGTATCAACGGCCCTCAAAAGGATTGGGCGTTCCAGGCTCGCCGGGCAGCCACACCTCTTTCAGATCGTCGTCCAGATACTCCCGCTCGTTCTCGGCCAGGATGCCTAGCGACAAGGCGATGATGGTCCACAAATGGGTGACGTGGTACGCCCCTTCGAAATGTTCGGCCAGTTCATGGATCTGGGCGTGACAGTTATGGCACGGCGTCAGGCAGTATGCGGCACCGGTGGTGATGATCTGATCGAACTTGATTTTGCCATATTGGAACCGGGCCTCCGTGTACCCGGATTGCAAATAGCCGCCCCCGCCACCGCAACAGTAGTTGTTGGATTTGTTGGGCAGCATTTCGACGAAGTTCTCCTCGCCCACACAAGCCTTGACCACATATCGCATCTTGTCAGCCTGGACATCGCCGTAGCTCTTGCGGATCTGATTGCAGGGATCCTGGACGGTGAACTTGATCTTCAAATCCTTGTTCCAGTCACTGCTCACCTTGAGCTTGCCCGACCGTATCCACTCATAATAGTAGGCCACCATGGGGGCGATCTCCAGCCCGGTATTAAGGCCGAAACGCTTATTGGCCGCCCACACCGAATAGGTGGAATGACCGCATTCGGTATTCAGATATACTTTGCATCCCAATTCTTCGGCCCGCCGCAGGGAACTTTCGGCGATCTTCTTCCAGTTCTCATCATCAGCCAGAAACATGCAGTAGTTTTCACCGCCCCAACCGGTACAGCTATATGTCCAATCGGCACCGGCCAGATGCAGAATTTTCCACAAGGGCACCATCTCATCGGGCTCGGTGACCGGCTCCCGGGAGTTCTGGCTGAGAAAAAAGTGGGCCCCTTGCTTCTCCAATGGCGCTTCCAGGTTTTCCCACCCCGGCTGGGTTTCCCGCACCTCCTCGAGCACATCCTCCACCACGAAGCGGAAATCCTCCGGCGGGGTGCCCATGGCACTGCAACTTTCGTTGCGCAGGGCCATGTCGCAGGAGCCGAGAATACCTTTGGGGCGTTCCTCCCGCGGCCACAACTTGCGCGCCTCGTAAACTAAGCCGGCGATATTGATCTCCATGGGGCACACATAGGTGCAACGGGTACACATGGAGCACATCCACACCCAGGGGTGTTTGGTGATCTCCTGGTCCATGCCCAAAACCACCATACGCAGGAATTTTCTGGGATCCATGTTTTCCAGACCGGTGGCGGGGCAACCGGAAGCGCATGCGCCGCAGGTGAGGCACAGGCTCAGATTGCCGCCGTTGGGCAGCAGGGATTTGACTTTATCGATGAATCGTTCGGTGTTGCCTTGGGCAACAAGGATGGTTGCGGTCATGACCAGGCTCCTTTGGCAGTTGGATATCCGACAACAATGACGGTATCGCCGAGGCGCCCGGGGTGGAATCGGTCCGGCGGAAAATGCCCATCCGGCCGATCATGGCGGTGGCACAGGTGGAGGTGTGCGTCGTTTAATTTACGGAAATGGAGTGACGGACAACGACCCGTTATCAATACCTGTGCAAGCCAGCCCGGGCTGCAAGCAGCGGCTCACTCAGGTAAAGCCTGTGGATCGGTAAAAGAAATGTATCACGATGTTTTTCTTCGTCTTTGTCTGTTTCTTGAAGTCTGAATCAGCACGAACA
>JAGTVD010000277.1 GCA_018224505.1 Desulfatitalea sp.
GGCCGGCGGTCTGGGCCCAGGTATAGGTCAGTGTGCCGCCATCCGGATCCTTTGAGGCGGATCCGTTGAGGGTAACCCGGGATGATGGGCTCACGGTCTGGTCGGTGCCGGCATTGGCCGTCGGCGCGCGATTGGCGCTGGCGGCAATGAAAGCGGCCTCATTGGAATTGCCGCTTTGCCTGCTGCCCACAAACGCCCTGACCACAAAGAAGTATTGGGTGCCTTCGTTCAGATTGGTAATGGTGGCGGTGGTGCCTGTGCCGGACCAGACAGGCCGGCTGAAGTTGTAGGATTGGCCCTGGGTGCGTTGATACAGCCGATAGCCGTCCGGCCGCGTCTGGTTAGGGTTCCAGGCCAGGGTGACCTGGGCCGCCCAGACAATGGAGGGTACGATCAGGAGCAGGATCGCAGTCCATAGGAATGTCTGAAACTTGATTTTTTGTGATGCAAGGGAAAAGGGTCCGGTCAGAGGGGTCGGGTTACGATGGCGCATGCAGCTCTCCTTTTCACCAGGAAAGGGGTTTACCGTTTTAGTTGGCATCCCTAATGGGGGTGGATTGCTCTCCTGGGGCGTGTTTTTATGACCTCGGTCATGTGGCCGCATAACCGATTGATTTTTTTAGGGACCGTATGATTGGGCATACGATCCTGCCTGATCTGCCTGATCTGCCTGACCTTAAGCAAGATGAATGCCATCCAAGAGATTGCCTCCGGGGGGCATTGTTGTCCGATGATTTAGCGAATGATTTCAAGCTGGAATAGAGAGATACGCCAAATTCAAGCTTTGGCGTGTCACGATATGGGAAAAGGCGCTTGGATAATGGACCGGTCACCGGTACGGGCCATTTTGGCAGAACGTCGCCGCGGATTACTCAAGAGGGGCGTTTTGGCCTGGCAGGTGCAGAATTGGTAATCACCAGCGCAAGGGGCGTAACCGGGTGGAAGGGGCAAAGCGTGTATTTTAGGCAGTGGCCGGGACCCACACCGAAACAGATCCTGCCAGGCAGCGGAATTCCCCCCAGCCGTCGGAGTTGGTCGTAACGGGGTCGCCCACATGTTCAGTCCGATCGGTATAGCTGGTATCCGGAGATGCGGTCTGCATCGCTTTGATGCCCGCTTCGCCATTGCTCAGGATCACGGCCATGCCGCCTGGGTGCTGCTCATCGCCGGTGCGTGTCCACCCCACGCAGTTCGGGTGGTCGAAATAGTCGTATTGCTCTCCGTACGCATTGTTTTTGCGCACATGTAAAAAAGTGTCGATCAGCCACTGATGGCTGGCAATCCAGATCTCGTGTTCCTGGCCATCCGGGCCTTTGTCCTTGTAGTGGGCCCCATAATAGTCGGCTGCAAAGACGCAAGGGTACCCATGCCGCCGCAACAGGATGAGGGCATAGGCCAGGGGTTTGAACCATGCTTCCACCACGGATTCCAGGGATTGCAGCGGCTGGGAGTCGTGGTTGCTCACCAGCGTGACGGCCAGTTCCGGGTGTTCACTGACCAGCGTGTCGTCAAAGATCTTCCGCAGGTCGTAGTTATGCCCCTGTTGGCCGGCGGTGGCGAAATGATAGTGCAGCGATACGTCGAAGAGCATCATGTTGCCATCGGTGACTTCGATAAAGTGCTCGAGGGCTTCGCTTTCACCCGACCAGTATTCCCCCACGGCAAAGAGCTGTTTTTGGGTTTGCGCCTGCACGTGGTTCAGCCAGTCGAGGAAGAAGCCGGATTTGACATGTTTCACCGCATCGAACCGGAAGCCGTCCACACCGGTGGTTTCCATGAACCACTTGCCCCAGAAAAAGAGCTCCTGCTGCACATCCGGGTTGTTGAGATCGAGATTGCAGCCCATAAGATAATCGAAGTTGCCTTTTTCCAGATCGACACTGTCTTCGAATTGCTTGCCTTCAAACAGGTAGACCGCATCGGTCCGCTCATCGCAGGCGTTGTAATCCGCCGCATTGAAGTGCCACCAGTGCCACTGCAGTTCGGAGTAACGCCCCTGGCGGCCGGGGAAGGTGAAGTGGGTCCAGGCTTTGATGGTCTGCAGCTCACCGAGGGGTTCATGCCGGTTCTGGGGATTGAAGGGCGTGGCCTGGAAGTTCTCAGGATGGTCCGCCCCCATTTTATGGTTCAGCACAATGTCGGCATAGACCTGCATGCCGGCCCCCTGGGCGGCTTTGATGGCAGCGAGATACTCCTCCCGGGTTCCGTATTTGGTGCGCACCGATCCCTTCTGGTCGAACTCTCCCAGGTCAAACAGATCGTAGACCCCATAGCCGGCATCCTGCGCACCACCGGCGCCTTTGCCGGCCGGTGGCAGCCATATCGCGGTAAATCCGGCTTGGGCCAGGGTGGCCGCGCTGTCTGCCAGCAGGCGCCACAGTTGATCCTCGGGGGTGGTATACCAATGGAACGACTGCAACATAACGCCATTGTACTCAACCATGTCAACCTCCTGATGGTTTCGCTGACGAAACACCCCCTCAATTGAACAACCGACCAACCGTCCAACCGACCAACCGTCCAACCGACCAACCGACCAACCGTCCAACCGACCAACCGATCAACCGTCCAACCGTCCAACCGACCAACCGACCAACCGATCAACCGTCCAACCGACTAACCGTCCAACCAACCAACCGACCCACCGTCCAACCGACCAACCGATCAACCGACCAACCGTCCAACCGATCAACCGACCAACCGATCAACCGACCAACGGTCCAACCAACCCCCCTAAGTCGTCAACGCCCCCCCATCCACATAAATCGTCTCGCCGGTCATATAACTGGCGCCGTCCGAGGCCAGGAAAAGCACGGCGGGAACGATCTCCTCGGGTTCGGCGATGCGGCCCATGGGCAGTTGAGCGGTAACGTGTTTGGCGATGTCGGGGTTGGACCAGATGGGCTGGCTGAATTCGGTGCGGGTGAGCCCCGGGCCGACGGCGTTGACCTGCACGCCGAACGGCGCCCATTCCCGGGCCATGCAGCGGGTGAGCATCTTGAGGGCGGCCTTGCTGCAGCCGTAGGCAGCCATGCCCAATTCGGCTTTTTCGGCGCCCACGGTGGTGATGTTGATGATGCGACCGCTTTTCTGTTCGATCATGGTGCGCACCACGGCGCGGCTCAACAGCCAGACCGCCTTGACATTGGTGTTGAACACCTTGTCCCAGCCGTCTTCGCGCAGGTCCAGCAGGCCCCGCAGAAAGCTGCGGGCCGCGTTGTTGACCAGGATGTCGATGCGTCCGAAGGTTTTCACCGTCTCGGCGGCCAGGTGATCGATCCGGGCCGGGTCGGTCAGGTCGGTGGGTACCACCAGTGCTTTGCCGCCGTTGGCTTGGATCTCGTCGGCGACGACTTGCAGTTGCTCCGGGGTGCGGCTGGCCAGGACCAGCGAGGCGCCCGAGGCGGCCAGGCCGATGGCAATGGCCCGGCCGATGCCGCGGCCGGCGCCGGTGACGATGGCGACTTTTCCGGTAAGATCGAATGTAACGGTCATGGGGTTCCTTTCCCGTGGTGAGGGTAAACGTGGATTTCCGATCAATCGGCGATGCGCTTGTAATCGGCGGGTACGGTGAACAGGGCCGGATCCAGCTTTTTGCGCTCCATTCGGGTCAGCGTGGTGGTGATGGTGCCGCCCATCATCTCAGTGACGGTGTGGACGGGGAAGCCGTCCAGGGTGTTCATCATGCTGGCGATGTTCAACTGCTTCATCATGGGGTTGTTCATGAACAGTTGCGAGGCCTTCTCGCCAATGGCCTTCATCTCGTCGTAGCCGTCAATCTCCTTGGTGACCCAGTATTCAGAGGTGGACATCATCACCTTGACGATGTACTTGCGGCATTTGTAGCCGGCGATGGTCTTATATTCTTCGGTGGGGGTCACCTTGAGGCTGTCCATCATTGACCTGAGCATGGCCTGGAACATGGGATTTTCGGCCATCTCCTTGCCTTCGGGCCCCATGCCGGGTATGACGCCCAGCTTTTCGACCTCGGTTTTGCGGTATGTCCGGGTGCCGCGGTCCAGCTCGTAGAGCATTTTTGCCTGCATGTCGATGATGGTCACCGCGTCCCCCAGGTCGGTCGCGGTGGCGTCGGCGGTAAGATATTGTTTGATGATCCCGCGGCCGTCGGATTGGTTGGGTACGCCCTTGGTGATCTGGTCATATTCGAAATAGAGGTCCGCCCGGGTGGTGTTGGCCCCGGCCAGCAATAGCACCAGTGCGGCGCTGACGCCGATCAGGAGAGTGGAAATGCGTTGCATGCGATCTTCCTTTCTGTGGTTGGTGGTCGCGTGGTCTGGCCTTCTGCGGGGCCGCCGGGCAACCGGCTTGCTTGGGTTGGTTTTGCGCATCCTACTGCCCGAACCAGTAGAGGCAGGCCAGGATCGCGAAGGTGATGCCTGCGGCGTCGGCGGTCAGCGCCGCGGCCAGGGTATGGCGGATGCGGCGGATCTGCACGGCGCCGAAATAGACGGCCAGCACGTAGAAGGTGGTTTCGGTGCTGCCTTGCAGCGTGCTGACCAGATAACCGGTGTAGCTGTCCGGCCCGATGGCCGGATCGTTGATAATGGCGGCCATGACCCCATAGGCCCCCGAACCCGACAAAGGCCGCAACAGGGCCATGGGCAGGGCTTCGGCGGGCATTCCGAACCGGGAGGTCAAAGGGCCCAGCAGGCCCACCAGGGCGTCCATGGCACCGCTGGCGCGCAACATGCCCACGGCCACCAGGATGGCCACCAGGTAGGGGATGATGCGCAACGCCACCTGAAACCCTTCCTTGGCGCCGTCCACTAGCACTTCGTAGACCCGCACCCGGCGGATGGCGCCAAAGGCCAGGAAAAAGACCATCAGGCCGGGAATGATCCAGGGCGAGACAGCGTGGCCGTACACAACGGTCAGCGGAATCATGGAGAACAGCGCGAAGAGGGCGGCCACGCTGACCCACAAGGGATATCCGGCGGTCTCCTCCACGGGGGTATCGGTTCCGGGCGCCACGGTGCTGTCCGGCTGCCGCCGGGGTGCCGGCGGTGCGGTGCCGGCCGGCGACGGGACCAGTCGGCTGTAAAGCTTGGCGGCAATGAGGGCCACAATGGTGGAGCCAATGGTGGCCGTCAGGGTGGTAGGCAGAATGCCGGCCGGGTTGACCGAACCGGCGGCCGCCCGGATGGCGATGACGCCGGTGGGCAGCAGGGTGATCGAGGAGGTGTTGATGGCCAGAAAAAGGGCCATGGCATTGGTGGCCGTGCCCGGGTGGGGGTTGAGCTTGTCCAGTTCCTGCATGGCACGGATGCCGAAAGGGGTGGCGGCATTGCCCAGGCCCAGGGCGTTGGCGGCCATGTTGAGGATCATGGCGCCCATGGCCGGATGATCGGCGGGCACTTCCGGAAAGAGGCGCACCATCAGCGGCCGGATCAGGCGCGCCAGGATCTGGAGCATGCCA
>JAGTVD010000278.1 GCA_018224505.1 Desulfatitalea sp.
AGCGCCGATCACGGCTATGGCGCGCGGCCTGAATATGGCATCCATGGATTGCTTCGTTGCAAGATCCAAAAAACAGCTCCTCTTTAGCGTTGCCACGGCCCTTTATGCTAACTCATCGCGGCTGGAAGCCGCTCCCACAGGCCAGGATCTGCCGGCCGGCAGAAACAACTACAAGCAAACAGGGCGGACACATGGGCCCGCCCCGGAAGCCGACACTTCTGTTAACCCATCACGATGCATAGATCGAACACTTGCGAACCGCCATCGCCGCCTCCTGCAGCGCCTCGGCGAAAGTGGGGTGACCGTGCACCGTGCGGGCGATATCTTCCGAGCTGGCGCCGAACTCCAGGGCCAGGACACACTCGGCGATCATGTCGGCGGCCCGCGGGCCGATGATGTGCACGCCCAGGATACGGTCGGTCTTGCCGTGGGCAATCAGTTTGACGAACCCATCGGTTTCGCCCATGCAGCGCGCCCGGCCGGCCCCGGTGAACGGATAGCTGCCTACGCAATAGGGGATCTCCCGCGCTTTGACCTGATCTTCGGTCAGGCCCACACTGGCCACCTCGGGCCAGGTGTAGATCACCGAGGGGATAGCGTCGTAGTTCACTTCGCCGTGGCGGCCGGCAATGCTCTCCACTGCGGCGATGCCTTCGGCCGAGGCTTTGTGGGCCAGCATGGGGCCCGGCACCAGGTCGCCGATGGCGTAGATACCCGCCACGCTGGTCTGGTAGCCTTCATCCACCAGAATGTGGCCGCTTTTGGTATCGGTTTTCACGCCCAGGGCCTCCAGGCCCAGATTGCGGGTCAGGGGCCGGCGGCCCACCGACACCAGCAACCGATCGAAGGTAAGCGATTCGCGCTGCTCATCTTTCTCCACGGTGACGGATACCCCTTTGGCCGAGGCCTTGGCCTCCATCACTCGCGTGCCCAGGCGCATGTCGAACCCCTGCTTGCGCAGAATGCGGTCCAGAGTGCGGGCCACCTGGCCGTCCAGACCGGTGCCGATCTTGGGCAGCATCTCGATCACCGTCACCTTGGCGCCCAGCCGCAGCCACACCGAACCCAGCTCCAGTCCAATGTAACCGCCGCCCACGATGCCCAGATGCTTGGGTACCGCTTCGAAGCGCAGGGCATCGGTGGAGTTGACGATGCGATCACCGTCGAAATCCAGGCCGGGAGGCTCCACGGGGGCACTGCCCGTCGCCAGCAAAATGTGCCGGGTGGTCAGGGTTTGCTTCTTTTTACCCTTGGCCGCCGCCACGGTCACCTGCCCCGGCTCCGGTACGCTGGCGGTGCCCTCGAGCAGGGTCACCTTGTGGCTCTCCAGCAGCTTGCGCACATTGGTGGTCAGATCTTCGACCACCTTGTCCTTGCGGGCCATCATGGTTTTCAGGTCCAGGCCCACCTTGCCGGTCTTGACCCCATGGTCCGCCAAATGGGTGAGGGCCAGGTGGTAGTATTCGCTGGAGTCGAGCAGCGCCTTACTGGGAATGCAGCCTTCGTTGAGGCACACCCCGCCCAGGCGGGGTGCTTTCTCCACGCAGGCGGTCCTGAGCCCCAGCTGGGCGGCCCGCACGGCGGCCACATACCCGCCGGGGCCCGAACCGATGATCACCAAATCGTAGTCCTGTTTGTCTGCCATGGTTACACCTCCAACAGAAGCCGCTCGGGATTTTCCACCAGCTCCTTGATGCGTTTGAGAAATGTGACCGCTTCGCGACCGTCCACGATGCGGTGATCGTAGCTCAGGGCCACGTACATCATGGGCCGGATCACGATCTCGTCATCTACCACCACCGGGCGCTTCTCGATGCGGTGCATGCCCAGGATGCCGCTCTGGGGCGTGTTGAGAATGGGGGTGCTCAGCATCGAACCGTAGACCCCGCCATTGCTGATGGTGAAGGTACCCCCTTCCAGGTCGGCCAACTCCAGGCGGTTCTCCTTGATCTTGGCCACATAGTCGATGATGGCCTTTTCGACCTGGGCGAAGCTCATGCGTTCGGCATGCCGGATTACCGGCACCACCAGGCCCCGGGCCGTGCCGATCGCCACGCCGATGTGCTGGTAGTTGTGGTAGACGATGTCGCTGCCGTCGATGAAGCCGTTGACCTGGGGGAATTCCTGCAGAGCGGCCACGGAAGCTTTTACGAAGAACGACATGAAACCCAGGGCGATCTCGTGCTTCTCTTTGAACGCATCCTTGTACTGGGTGCGCAGGGCCATGGCGCGGCTCATGTCGATGTCGTTGAAGGTGGTGAGCATGGCGGTGTTCTGCTTGGCTTCCAGCAACCGGGCGGCGATGCGCTTACGGATGGGCGACATGGCCTTGCGCACTTCAGCCGGCGGGGCATCCTTGCCCAGTTCGGCCGGCGGGACGCATTCATCGGGCACCCCGGCCGGCGCCTGTTCCAGGGCCAGCAGCACATCGCCTTTGGTGATGCGCCCGCCGGGCCCGGTGCCGGCAATGGTGTCGGCATCGAGTTGCTTTTCGGCCACCAGCCGGCGCACCGCCGGCGACAGCAAGGCGGACGCCCCCTCTTTGGGGGGCGCCTTGTCGGCCTTCTTCTCCGGGGGTTTTTCCTTTTCCTTGGGCCGCTCTTGATCTGCCGCGGCCTTCTTCTCTTTCTGGGCGGAGTCCTTATCCTGCCCGGCTTCAACGGCTACCTTTTCCTCTTCCTCAGCCTCAGCATTGGCCTTCTTGCCGTCATCCGCCCGCTTGGACGCCGCCGCCTCGTCCTTTTCTTTTTCCTTCTTCTTATCATCCGGCTGCTGCTTGCCCGCCGGTTCGATCCTGGCCACCACGGTGCCCACGGCCACGGTCTCTCCGGCGGCCACCAGGATGGTGAGCGTACCGGCCACCTCGGCGGTCACTTCCAGGGTCACCTTGTCGGTTTCGAGAACGAACAACGGCTCGTCCTTCTCCACCACATCGCCGTCCTGCTTGAACCACTCACTCAAAACGGCTTCCTGCACCGATTCGCCTACGGCGGGGATTTTGACTTCCATTTTTATCCAGGCTCCTGTGCCCGGCTTCGCCGGGCGTTTTATGTTTGAAGTTTAAACTATCCCCCCATACTGCTTTTCCCATCCAAAATCCCCACCGCTTCATCCGAAATCCGCCCCTGCTCAACCTTGTAAATATTCGGGAATCCGGTGGCCGGAGACGCGGCGGGTTTGCGTCCCACATAGGCCAGGGGCTGCTCGATCAGCGCTTCGATCCGCGGACGCACGAACTGCCAGCCACCCATGTTCTCCGGAGCCTCCTGGACCCAGACCCACGATTCGGACCGGGGATAGCCCGCCAGCACCTGTTTGAACTGTTCTTCGGGAAACGGGTAGTACTGCTCCAGGCGAACGATGGCGATGGTGTCGTTTTCCAACTCTTCGCGCCGCTGCAGCAACTGGTAGTAAATCTTGCCACTGCACAGCAGCACCTTGCGGGCCTTGGCTGGCTGCAGTGGATCATCCAGCACCGGTTGAAAAGGACCGGCGGCTACCTCGGCCAGGGACGATAACGCCCGGGGATGGCGCAGCAGGCTTTTGGGGGTCATGAGTACCAGCGGTTTGCGATAGGTGGCTTTCACCTGGCGGCGCAGCAGGTGAAAGTATTGGGCCGGGGTGGTAACATCGCACACCAGCAGGTTCTCTGCGGCGCACAATTGCAGAAAACGTTCCAGGCGCGCGCTGGAGTGCTCGGGCCCCAGCCCTTCCCAACCGTGGGGCAACAGCAGTCCCAGGCCGCACAAGCGCTCCCACTTGGCTTCGCCGCTGGCGATGAACAGATCGACAACCGCCTGGGCATTGTTGACAAAGTCGCCGAACTGGGCTTCCCAAAGGGTCAGGCCACGGGGCTGGGCCAGGGCATACCCATAGTCGAACCCCATCACCGAGGCCTCGGACAAGGGGCTGTCACACACCCGAAAGGCAGCCGCCGGGCCGTCCAGATGCGCCAGCGGCACGCGCCGCTGACCGGTTTTGCGGTCCACCAATACGGCGTGCCGCTGGCTGAAAGTGCCCCGCCCACTGTCCTGGCCGCTGAGCCGGATGGGCACCCCCTCGGCCAGCAGGCTGGCGAAGGCCAGCGCCTCGGCATTGGCCCAATCGATCCCCTCGCCCTTCTCCACCGCGCCCAGCCGCCGCTGCAACAGTTGCTCGATTTTGCCATGGGGAGCGAAATCGTCCGGCACGCGATTGATGGCGCGGGCCAGATCCCGGAGCCGTTCGCGGTCCACGGCGGTATCCACCGGCGCGTGACTGTACTTGCCGCTGAACGGTTCCCACTCCTTGAAAAAGCGGGTTTCGGGAAAGGGGCAGGTACTGCCGTGCACCTCGCTGTAGGCTTGCTCCATGGCGTCGGTGACCGCCTTTTCCATACGAGCCAACTCCTCGGCACTAACGACCCCCTCCTCGATGAGGGTTTCGGCATACAGCTTGTGCAACGAGGGGCGCTCGCGGATACGGTCGTACATCTGCGGCTGGGTGAAGTAGGGTTCGTCCCCTTCATTGTGTCCGAAACGACGGTAGCACACGACATCCACCACCACATCCTTGCCATAGGCGGCGCGGTAGTCAGCGGCAAGTCCGATGATGTGCACCAGCGCCTCGGGGTTCTCCCCGTGCACATGAAAAATGGGCACCATCAACATTTTGGCCACATCGGTGCTGTAGCGGGTGGAACGGGCATCGTCGGGCAGGGTGGTGTAGCCGATCTGGTTGTTGATCACCACATGAATGGTGCCGCCGGTGCCGTACCCCTTGAGCTGGCTCATGTTCAACGTTTCGGCCAACACGCCCTGGCCGGCAAAAGCCGCGTCGCCGTGCAACAGCAAGGGCACCACCTGCCGCCGGCCGTCTTCGCCGGCCAATTCCTGGCGCGCCCGGGCCACCCCTTCCACCACTGGCGACACCGCCTCAAGGTGACTGGGATTGTTCACCAGCAGGGCCTGGATCCGGCCTTCTTCCCCCAGATCGATCTCCCCCAGGTATCCTTTGTGGTACTTCACATCCCCGGCGCCCACCAGCTGGCTGCTGTCATAGCAGTTCTCGAATTCGGACAGCAACTCGGCCACGGGCCTGCCAAGGATATTGGTCTGCACATTGAGCCGACCCCGGTGGGCCATGCCCAGGATGACCTCCCGGGCCCCCTGACGGGCCAGCCGGCGCAGCAGGGCATCGAGCATGGGGATCACGCCGTCGCCCCCCTCCAGGGAAAAGCGGGTCACGGCCAAGTAGCGCTTGTTGAAAAATTGCTCGAACAATGCCGTCCGCACAAGCATTTCCAGAATGCGGAGCCGCTGTGCGCCATCGAGATCCGGCCGGTTGCGCGCCGGCTCCATGCGATCCTGCAACCAGCGCCGTTCGTCCGGATCCTGCAAGTGCATGTACTCCACCCCCACGGACCGGCAGTACGTCTCTTTCAGGATCTGGACAATCTCCTTGAGGCGGGCCTGTTCGACAAAGGTGAACTGGGGGGTCTGTGCCACCTGTTCCAACTGATCGCTATCCAGTCCGAAGTCGTCCAGAGCCAGCAGCGGATGTTCGGTGGGACAGGCGCTCAGCGGATCCATGCAGGCCAGCAGGTGGCCGATGTCCCGGTATCGGTGAATCAGCTCGGCCACACGAGCCGCGAGGCCCCCATCCCCATCCGTTGCCGGAACACCTTTATCCCGGCCAATGTCGAATCCATGAAAAAAAACGCGCCACTCCCGTCCCACGGATTCGGGATCGGCCTTGTAGCGCTGATATTGTTCGTCGATATAGTTCAGATTCAAAGTTTCGGATATTTGCATCTTGCCCTTTTCCCCGACGGGGTTGTGCGGTTGCCGATGGCCGGCGACAGGCGGTCGGTGATGGGTAATCGGTCAATAGTGATCAGTGTTCATTCTGTGATGGATGATAGGCAAAAGCGGCTGGGGTGTCAATTGGGTTTGTTGGGTTTGTTGAGTGTGTTGGGTTTGTTGGGTTGAACGGTCGTTGGGTTTTTGGGTTGATCGGAAGAAACTATCCTTTGACTTTTGGCGGCGTTCAACCGAAAATAAGACCATTGTTCGACTGATATTTGTATTGCATTCAGCGGAGGAGAACCGTGCGCATTCCCGAACGGGCACAGTGTCTGAGCCTGCTGGACGACATGGACATGCCCGAGCACATCCTGGCCCATTCCGAGCTGGTGTGCCAGGTGGCTCTGTTGCTCACCGACGCCTTGCAGGCGGCCGGTGTTGTGCTCAACCGACCGCTGGTCCATGCCTCGGCCCTGCTGCACGACATTACCAAACCGCGCAGTTTCACCACGGGTGAAAACCACTCCAAAAGCGGCGGGGAGTACCTGACCGTGCTGGGCTTTCCGGAAGTGGGCGACGTGGTGCGCCAGCACGTCGTCCTGGACGCCTATTTCGCCGCCGAGCATCCCAGCGAAGCCGAAGTGGTGAACTATTCCGACAAGCGGGTGCTCCACGACCAGATCGTCCCGCTGGACCAGCGCATGCAATACATTCTCCACCGCTACGCCAAAACAGAAGCCCACATCCAGATGCTTCAAAAGGTGTGGGCGCAGACCGCCCAACTGGAGCTGCGTCTGTTCGCCCACCTGCCCTTCGGCCCCCTGCAGCTCTGCGACCGGGTCGATGCCAACCGCTGCCCGCCCGATCCTGAGGGGCAAAAATTCAATTAGGGTTCGCGCAAAAACCGGGTCACCCGGAAGGGTCGGACTTGCCGGCCATATGACCACGGCGCCGAATCGCCTTGCCCACCAGGAACAGCGCCGCCAGAACAAACAGCGGCCCGAGGGTCTTCAGGTCGACCATGTCGGCAAAGGTGTCGGCCGTGGCGGCATTGCGGATCATGACGGCGTAAAGATATCCTTTGACGCCGAATCCGACCACCGTGGAGATCAGAAAACGCGGCAACGGCAGTGCCAGGAGACCCGAGCCGTAGTTAATCACCGAGTGAGGGAAGTTCGGCAGGATGCGGATGGCGCACAGAGTGGCCCAATCGCTGTGGCGGTGCAGAAATTGGAAGAGGCGGGAACCTTCCAGACGCCGTCGGGCATCGGCCGACATCCTCCGGCAGAAACCATAGGCTGCCAGCGCACCGCCCGTGCCCCCGGCGACAATGATCAGGGTGGCCGCAATCGGGTCAAAAAGGAGTCCCGCCACCCAGATCAGGGTCGAACCGGGCAAGGCAAAGGTATAGAGGACCACTTTGGTGGCGATCACGGCGGGAACGAACCACCACAGGTGAGCATACTGCTCTCCCCGGTGCAATAACAGGCGCCAATCGAACCAGCCGAGCTGCCCCAGCAAAATCCCCAGAACCAGGATCAGACCGGGCAGGATGATTTTATAAGGCCGCTTGGGGTTTTCCTTTTGCATAGGACACAGGCTCCATGGAAGGCCGCTACCGATGGGCGGTGACTGGATCATACCATTTTTAGACCCATGCTGAAAATCGGGACTGAGGCATCCCCTGACCTTTTGTTCAATCCGGATGTACACACTTCTCAATTGATGATATGGAATTAGCTTTTTTGGGATGGCGTCTTTCCCGGTAGATACCGGGTTCGGCTCGGCCTATTTTACTTCGCGGCGGTGGGTTCATGCCGGCATGAAACAATGGCCGGCACACCGAACGAATCAATCGGGATTGCAAACAATGGGACCCGGATACCAACACGACCCGATGGCCCCTGATGGCTTTCAAGCAGAACGAGGAGCACAATCG
This sequence comes from Desulfatitalea sp., assembly GCA_018224505.1. Classification (GTDB taxonomy): domain Bacteria; phylum Desulfobacterota; class Desulfobacteria; order Desulfobacterales; family Desulfosarcinaceae; genus Desulfatitalea. The sequence goes on from JAGTVD010000278.1 coordinate 7,723, forward strand.
TCATGAACACTCCCAAACCGATCTTCCGGCGCTTGGCTTTGCGAATTGCCTTTTTCAACCTGCTGGTCTGCCTGGCCGTCAATGGGGCCGCGTACTGGCTGCTGGACCTTGCCATGGAGCGCGCCGCGCAAATGGCCCGGGCCCATGCCGAACTGTCCGAGGTGGTCCGCCTGGCAGCCTGGGTGGATCACGGCGGGCAGCTATTCTGGCCCTATTTCGTGCCGGCCACCGTTGCTTTTTTCCTGATCATCACCCTGCTGACCGCCTGGTCCGCGCGGCGGGCGGTGGCCGGCCTGCTGATGTCTGCCGGCGCTCCGGCCGCCAAGCCCCGGAAAGCGGCGCCGGCGGCGGAACCACCCCCCCGAAACCGACAGGCCGAGGCTGCCGTTGCCGCCCGGCGGGAGGCGGACGACAAGCGGCTTTTCCTGCACCTGGTTGCCGTGCTGCAAAAAGAGGGCCGGCTGCTGGACTTTTTCTCCGAAGACCTCTCGGCCTACAACGACGGTCAGATCGGCGCTGCGGTACGCAGCATCCATGAGAACTGCAAAAAGGCGATCAACGGCCATATCGCCCCCCAGGCGATCCTCACCCAGCAGGAGGACGAGGAGATTGAAGTGGCCGCCGATTTCGATCCCAACGCCCTCAAACTGGTGGGCAATGTGACCGGCCGGCCGCCATTCAAGGGCATCGTGCGCCACCGCGGCTGGCAGGCGCGCCGGCTGGAGCTGCCTGCTTTCTCGGGCAATGTGGCCCCGGAGATCATCGCCCCGGCCGAGATAGAGGTGCGCTGATCGCGAACGG
>JAGTVD010000279.1 GCA_018224505.1 Desulfatitalea sp.
CGCCGTCACCCTCAAAATCCGCTGGGAACGACTGGACCGGAAAGGGCCGGTGGGTGAGTATCTGGCTGTGGAAGACCGGGACGCTGCGAACCGGATTTACGAACCGGTGGACCTGGACGATCCACGCCTGCTGGCCAGGGACGGGTGGGCACCGTCCGAAGGCAATCCCCAGTTTCACCAGCAGATGGTCTATGCCGTGGCCATGAAGACCATTGAACACTTCGAGCGCGCGCTGGGCCGCCCCGTGCTCTGGCGACCCCATCCGGACAAACCGGACAACGACCGCGCCTTTGTCCAGCGCCTCACCATTCGACCCCACGCCTTCCAGGATGCCAACGCCTACTACAGTCCGTCGCAGGTGGCGCTGCTGTTCGGCTATTGCGATGCCGGGGCCGAGCACCCCGGCGAGCAGATGCCCGGCAGTCGGGTGTACACCTGCCTTTCCCACGACATTATCGCCCATGAGACCACCCATGCGATCCTGGACGGTATGCACCGTCGTTTCAACGAACCTACCAATCTGGACGTGTTGGCGCTGCACGAAGGGTTTGCCGATATCGTGGCCCTGCTGCAGCACTTCACCATCCCGGAGATGCTTGCACAGGAGATTGGCCGTACCCGGGGAGACTTGGCCTCCGAGTCCATGCTTGGCAGCCTCGCCGTGCAATTCGGCTGGGCCACCGGCGGGCGTGGCGCCTTGCGGGACGCCATCGGTCGAATGGTGGACGGCGTATGGCAACGCCACACCCCCGACCCCGCCGACCTGGGTAAGCGGCTGACCCCCCATGGGCGCGGCGCATTGCTGGTGGCTGCGGTGTTCGATGCCTTCATCGCCATCTACAAGACACGCATCGCAGATCTGCTCCGCATTTATACCGGCGGTACGGGCGTGTTGCCCGAGGGGGCGATACACCCCGACCTGGTGACCCGCCTGGCCGGCGAGGCGAGCAAATCGGCCGGTCACGTCCTCACCATGTGCATTCGTGCCCTGGACTATCTGCCCCCCGTGGATGTGACCTTCTTTGAATACCTCCGGGCCCTTATCACCGCCGATTATGATCTGGTACGCGACGATCGCTACAATTACAGGGTGGCCTTTGTGGAGGCTTTCCGCTGCCGGGGAATTTATCCGCTCAATCTGGCGACACCGTCCCCTGACACCCTGCGGACCCTCTCGGTGGAGACCTTGCGTTGGCAAGGCATTGATACGGCCAAACTGCCCAAGTCCCATTACCAGGAGATCATCGCCGGGCTCAAACAATACGCGGATGCCTGCTTTTACCGGGGCCAGCGCCAAGCCCTTTACAAGGCCACCTGGCACCACCGGCGCATCCTGCACCGCCAGCTCAAACAGGCGTTTAAGGACCATCCGGACTTCGCTGCGGAATTGGGGCTCGATGGCGGCCGGGCATTCGAAGTGCACGAAATGCGCCGCGCCATGCGTATCACCCCTGACGGGCGGCACACACCTCAAGTGGTGGTTTGCCTGACCCAGTCCCGGCCCATTGCGGCCGACCGGCGCCGTGGCACCCCGCGGTTTATGTTCTCCGGCGGCGCCACCCTTATCGTCGATCTATCCCTTCCGGCCGTTACCTATCGCATCGTCAAGCATGTCGAAAGTCAAAGCCGCCTGGCGCGTACTGCCGAGTTTGCCCGCCAAGTCGCCGCCGATCCGCTGCGGGCGCTCTACTTCGCAAGCGATCGTGCCGAGCCATTCGCGGCGCTGCACGCGTTGGCCGAAGGCCAGAGCGATTGATGGGATGGGTGAAAAAGGTGTTGACAGGCCGGCATCGGAGATATTATTAGAATTCTAAAACAAAATTTGAAAAAGAAGGAAAGCCCTCATTGGTCGCAACCGATAAAAAGAAAACAACGGATAAACTGAAAGTGGACGAAAAGCCTCTGACCGCCACCATGGAGGACTATCTTGAGGCGATATACGATCTGGACAAAGATAAAAAAGTGGTCCGGGTCAAAGACATCGCCAAGCGCCTGGATGTCAAAATGCCCACGGTGACCAGCGCGCTCAAGACGCTCAATGAACGGGGGCTGGTACACTATGAAAAGTACGAGTATGTGGAACTCACCACGGAAGGCACTGCGGTGGGCCACGAGATGCACCGCCGGCATGTGCTGCTGCTTAAATTTTTGACCGACATCCTGAAAATCGATTTTCAAACGGCCGATGAAGAAGCCTGCAAGATGGAGCACGCCCTGAGTGTCGCCACGCTGGAGCGGTTGGCCGATTTCATGAGCTTTGTCCAGGAGTGCCCACGCGCCGGCGAGAGCTGGCTGAATCATTTTGAGACCTTTCGCATAGAAGGGCAGAAGCCGGCGCATTGTGCCACCTGCACGGACACATTCGCATGTGAAGTGATCGAGCAGGCGGCCACCGCCAAGCGCCCTAAACGCCAACCGAAAAGAACAGTTGTCCGTCCGGAAACGGTTACGACATCTGGAAAAAGGAGGAAAACAAAGAAGTTGTAGAGTGGCCTGTATCCGGTTTTGCCGTCCTGTGGTGTTGGTGATTGTTGGGGCGGTTTTTTTGTAACTTTTAAGTTAGATTTATCTATCAAAACACCAAAACCAAAATATAGTTTAAGGCTTAAACCATATTCAAGAAAGGATTGAACAATGAAACGGATGTGTGTGTTGCTTTTTATTCTCTTTGGTGTGTCCTTGGGATCCGGGAGTACTGCGGCGGCTCTGGAAATAACCGACAAACTCTCCATTGAGGGCGATCTGGCCGCCGCGTACCAATACCAAAGTTTGAGCAAGGCGCCTGGCTTCGACGACACCGGACGCGGGGCGCTGGTTTTTCAACCGACTTTGCGACTCCAGCTCACTGACAGGGATGTGATCCAGGCCACCTTGGGTTTTGCGGCCGGCAATGGGCTCAACGATGGCCAATCGCCGTTCGTGTTGGTCCCCTGGGCCGCCGATCTGGAGGCGGATGTCAAAAATATCGGCGGTCGGGACCGCGATTACCTGCTCACCGCGTGGTACGGGCGGCAATTCGACTTGGGCGGAATCGGTCAGCTGGAGGTGACCGGCGGTCTGATCGACGCCGCTGACTTCCTGGACGACAACGCCTTTGCCAACGATGAGTTCGGCCAATTCATGAACGAGGCACTGGTCAACAGCCCCACGGCCTTTTTGCCTGCTTTCGACCTGGGCGGCGGGCTTCAATGGGAAATCGGCAATTGGACCACCCGGGCCGTGGTGATGAACATCTCCTCCAACGAAGAGGATCCCGGCTACCATTTCTATGGCGCCCAACTGGGTTACCGGATGGATCTGGGCATGGGAGCGGGCAACTACCGGCTGGCCGTTATGGGTACCAACAAGGCCTTTGAAAGCCCCACCGGCCAAGGCGATCAATCCTTGATCGGTGCAGTGCTTTCTTTCGACCAGGAGATCGGCGAGACTTTCGGTGTCTGGATGCGGCTTGGTTGGCAGGACGACGATGCGGTCGTCCTCCATCGCAACCTTTATTCAGCGGGCATCGACATCAAAGGGGCGCTCTGGAACCGTCAGGAGGACAATATCGGTATCGGATTTGCCTTGTTGGACGGTGGCAACACCGAGATCGACCAGTCCCAGGTCGCTGAGATCTACTACCGATGCGCCCTCAACGACTATACCGCCTTGAGCCTCAATTTCCAGTATCAGGAGGACAAGGACAAAGACGGCAGCAAACCCCGTGGCCTGATCAGCGGTGTGCGTTTCGTGGCGTCTTTCTAGACCCCAAAGTCGCAACATTGGGGTAAACAGGGTGGGAATAAAGGCGCGTCAGGGAGCCGTTACCGGTCCCTGGCGCGCGCCCCGAAGGCGCCGCGAATGGTGTCAGATTCAGGATCGGATCGGCGGCAGCGATTCAATATGGGCCGTGATTCGCGCCCGGACCATCTCGGCGGTCTGCCCGATGTCCAGGTGCGCAAAATCCTGGTAGGGAATTTCCCCCAGCACTTCGATGCGGATGGGGTGGGAACCATGGAAGTTGAGACTGGCTTTGGGCAGGGCTTCCTTGGTGCCGGTGATGGCGATGGCCAGGATCGGCAGTCGCATGCGGTGGGCCAGGATGAAGGCACCCGGCTTGAATGGCTTCAGTTGGCCGGTTTTCGAGCGGGTGCCTTCAGGAAAAAAGTAGACCGAGCTGCCCCTGGCCAAAGCCCGTTTACAAGCGGCCATCATCTGGTCACGGCTCTCCTTTTCTCCCCGTTTCAGCCGGATGTAACCGTTGAGCGCCATGTTCCAGCCGATGAACGGCACCCGGAACATCTCTGCCTTGGAAACCCATTTAAACGGGAAAAAAAGTCGGAAGGCCACCAGAATGTCCAGGGCGGACTGATGGTTGGAAACGACGATGTAGGTGGCTTCCTTGCGTATCTTCTCCCGACCCGCAGCGGTCACCGACCAGGCCGGCATGGTCCACAGATAGAGACAGGCCCAGAACGAGGTGAACATGTGCAGCCAAACCAGGCGCCGGTCAAAGGGGGCGGTCAAAAGCCAAAGGATCAGCGCGAGGACAAAAAAAAAGCGGAGGTGAGGCTGATGAAGCTGAGGAAAAAGAAGGCGATGATGCGGTTTAGCATGATATCTCCAAGTGTATTCCGGCCTGTGGGATTATGGTTGCAGGCCATATCCAAAACGGCCTATATTGGAATTCAATCCGGCTGTCAATCGCCTTTCCAGGTGGGTGCAAAGGGCAATCGCATGTAACCGCTTTGATGAGCGCATTTTATAAATCGGTCGTTTGACCGATACCATCGAACAAACGGGAGGAAAACCATGGAGAAAATGAAGGTGCGGGACCTGATGCGGCCGGTGACGGCGTTTGCGCGTATCTCAAGCGGGGCGACCTTGATGGCGGCAGTGGATGCGTTGGAGAAAGCGCAGCTGGCGTTCACGGCCGGCAAGGCCCCCCAGCGGATTTTGTTGGTGGAAAACGAAGGCGGCGATATCGTGGGTAAGCTCTCGCCCATGGATGTGGTGCAGGGTTTGGAGCCCAACTACAGCAGGATTGAGAGCCTCAAGGGCCTTTCCCGCGCGAGTCTGAGTACCGACATGCTCGAGTCAATGAAAGAACAGTTTCGTTTGTGGGAAAAACCGCTGTCTGAATTGTGCCGCAAGGCGTATGACGTCAAAATCGAGAGCTTTGTGCGTTTGCCGGCCCCCGATCATATGGTTGGGGTGGACGAGAAGATGGACAAGGCGTTTCATCTTTTTGTGGTGGGGCGGCACGACTCCCTGTTCGTCAAAGAGGGGGGCCGGATCGTGGGGTTGATTCGATTTTCCGACGTGTACAAACAGATTGCAGACACCATGCGCGAATGTCCCCTGGCCGAATAGGGTGGGTCAGGTTGGATTGGCATCCGTTGCGCCAAAAAGATCAAAGCAGCAAACATTCACAGGGCCCACAACCTGCGGGAAGGGTGGGCCCCTGCGTGTTGATTCGTCATGTGCATGCGCCAATCAGGATGCGGATAAGGATCAGGGTTCGATTTTAGTGCCGAGCAGTTTAAGGAATGATGCCAGCCAGTCCGGGTGGGCCGGCCAGGCCGGGGCGGTCACCAGGTTGTCGTCGCAATGGGTTTGGTCTGCGGCAATCTCCTTGTATTGCCCGCCGGCGTTTTGGATATCCGGACCGATGGCCGGGTACCCCGAGCAGCTGCGCCCTTTGAGGACGTCCGCCGCGGCAAGCACCAGTGCTCCGTGGCAAACGGCGGCGATGGGTTTGTTGGCCCGGGCGAAGTGGCGCACTATTTCGATCACTTTCGGATTGAGCCGGATGTATTCCGGAGCTCGGCCGCCGGGTATCACGAGGGCGTCGTAGGATTCGGCCGAGATTTCATCGAACGTGGCGTTGACCGTGAAATAGTGCCCCGGTTTTTCGCTGTAGGTCTGTTGGCCTTCGAAGTCATGGATGGCGGTGATGACGCGCTCGCCGGCCTTTTTGTCCGGGCAGACCGCATGAACGGTGTGACCCACCATCTGCAAGGCCTGGAATGGCACCATGGCCTCGTAATCCTCTACGAAATCCCCCACCAGCATCAGTATTTTTTTGGCCCCCATATGTTCCTCCTTTGGGTTAGGAATCAACAATGGATCGTTTTCAAACGGTCGATAGGAAATACTAATCCTTCCATTGGCTTTGAGTCAACTATGGTTTGATGCAAGATAGCCGTCTCTTTGAACCGGGTTTCTATGAAATGCTGGTGGATCGTTTAGAGGGTATCGTGTAAAGTCGACCGACGACGAGGTGCATGACAATATCGTCGCGTTTTGGGTGCCGGAGGAGGCAGCGACCGCAGGCAGTGAATACCTGATACGTTATCGTCTGCATTGGGTGGCCGAAGCGCCCGTGCCCGTCAGCATCGCACGGGTGGTGGCGACTCGCACCGGTCATGGTGGCGCGCCGGGGCAATCGCGCCCGGAGGGCGCGGTAAAATTCGTCGTGGATTTTGATGGACGTGGTTTCGAGGGGTTGGACCGCGAAAGCGGTGTCGAGGCGGTGATCGACGCCAGTCGCGGTGTGATCGACAATGTGGCGGTCTACCCGGTTGTGGGCACGGCGCGCTGGCGGGCCATGTTCGATGTGGGTGCAGACGGATCCGAACCGGTGGATTTGCGGATGTTACTGCGCCATAATGGAAAGACGATGAGCGAGACCTGGCTTTTCCAGCACTTTCCCGGGCAACGCAAAGGGACGTGAAACATTCGTTAATCGTCGTGCAGTTCCGCAAGGCGCTCCAGCAGC
>JAGTVD010000280.1 GCA_018224505.1 Desulfatitalea sp.
AGGTAAAATCATGGAAACGTCAAAACCGGATAAAGAGAACGAAAAGCTGGATGAGGGGATCGATGTAGGCGTCTCGCGTCTGACCCCCGAACGCATCGAAGCGGCTATCAATGCGGTTTTCAAGGGAGAAACCGGCGCCCGTTTCAGGGCCTATGTGGAGACCTGCATTCACTGCGGGTTGTGCGCCGATGCCTGCCACTTCTACCTGTCCCGGGACAAGGATCCGCGCTATTCGCCGGCCGGCAAGGTCAAGCAAACCGTCTGGCCCATGCTCAAAGCAAAGGGCAAAGTGGACGCCGCCATGATCCGCCAGGCCGCCCGCATCGCCCATACCGAGTGCAATCTTTGCAAACGCTGCGCCATCTACTGCCCCTTTGGCATCGATATCGCCTACCTGATGAGCATGGTGCGACGAGTGATACACAAACTCGGGGCGACGCCCCTCTATTTACAGGACACGGCCCACAGCCATGCGGCCACCATGAACCAGATGTGGGTCAAGGGCGACGAGTGGATCGACACCCTGCAGTGGCAAGAGGAGGAGGCGCGGTCGGAAATCCCCACGTTGCGTATCCCGCTGGAAAAGGAGGGGGCCGATATCATGTATTCGGTCATTGCCCCCGAACCCAAGTTCCAGGCCCAGTTGATCTATCAGATGGCGGTGATCATGCACACGGCCGGTGTCAACTGGACCATGCCGGCCACCATGGGCTGGGACAACAGCGACATGGCCATGTTCAGCGGGGACAATGAAATCATGGGCCGCATCAAGCGCACCCACTTTGAAACGGCTGCCCGGCTGAGGGTCAAAAGGATCGTCATGGGCGAGTGCGGCCACGCCTTCCGCTCGGTATACGACATGGGCAACCGCTGGCTGGGATGGGCCACGCCGCCCATACCCATCGTCCATGCCATCCAGTTTTATTATGAATTGCTCAAATCAGGCCGCCTCCGAATGGCCCGCAAATATGAAAAGCCCGTAACGCTCCACGATCCGTGCAACGTATCCCGGGGTGCGGGCTTGCACGAAATGGCGCGCTACGTGGCCCACGAAATCTGCGAAGATGTGGTGGAAATGCACCCCAACCGGGAGTACAACTACTGCTGCGCCGCCGGCGGCGGAGTGATCAACTGCGGGCCGCCCTTTAAAAGCACCCGGGTGCTGGGCAACCGCGTCAAAGCCGAACAGCTGTTCGACGCCAAAAGCCGCGGCGCCCAGACCATGATCGCGCCTTGCCACAACTGTCACAGCGGTTTGCATGACATCGTGCACCATTATGAAATCGGATTGGAGATCAAATTTTTTGGCGACATAATTTATGAATGTATGGAAAAGCCGGATGCCATATAGTAGCCGTCCAGAAATGGCATCTTGCGGTCCGTTTCTGGATGGACACCACCCCGGGATACTGGAACCCATTGACCGCAAATCGATGGCTGGGCGCAACAGCGCCAAGGACGATGACCCGCAGGGAAGGAAGTGGGGATGCAACGAATTGCCATAGGGATGGTTGTTCTGCTTTTTGCTGTACTGGTGGTGTATGCCTTCGGCCAGCAGGATATGCAGGTGGTGGAAAACTACTATTTCCCCAACCCGCAGCGTCCGTCGGCTGTTTTCGAACATGACGCGCACAACGAGAAAGCCGAGCTCTGGGACTGCATGATCTGCCATCACGTCTACGATGAGCAGGGCATCAAATCGGATTGGGAGTCCTCTGAAGACCAGGCCTGCGCCGATTGCCACGGCCTTGCGGACCAGGGACCCATTCCCGGCCTGCGCCGGGCGTTTCACGAAAACTGCAAAGGGTGTCATCTGACCATGCAGCAAGGGCCCATTACATGTGCGGAATGCCACGTGAAACCATAACGCAAAACGTGCGGTGATTGCCGTTTGCACTGCTGCAGACGCCAGCCGCATGAGCGGGAGCAATGGTATGGCAAAAAAGATATTGATTATCGATGACGATCCGGTGATCCTGAAGTACCTGCAGGCGTTGTTCGAGGACAACGGCTATACCACCTTTACCGCCACCAGCAGTGCCCAGGGCCTTGATATGGTGCGTGCCGAGAAACCGGATTTGATCACCCTGGACCTGGAGATGCCGGGCGAATGGGGACCGCGCTTCTACCGCAAGCTGCGCCAGGACAAGGACCTGCGCGACACGCCGGTCATGGTCATCAGTGGTATCGATGGCGACCACGCCATCAAGGATGCCGTGGCCTTTGTCGCAAAGCCGTTCGATCCGGACAAGGTGCTGGGCATCGTCAAGCGAACGATCGGGTGAGCGGGTTTCTGAAGTTTATTGCGTTGTCAGGGTTTGTTGGGTTCTTGACGGAATCGGATCACCATTGCTTTTAAGCCCACAGGCAAGGTTCGAGGTGTCTCAGAAACAAACGCCGCACGGGGTGCCGTGCGGCGTTTCGATTTTGTCCGCTGGACGCGGGTGGGATTCACATGCCCAGGTAGGTTTTGCGCAGCACTTCGTCCTTGAGCAGCTCGGTTCCCGCGCCTTCGGCGATGATCTTGCCCGACGAGAGCACATAGTTGCGCTCGGTCATTTTGAATACCGTGCTCACCTCCTGCTCCACCAGCAGCACCGTGATGCCCATATCTTTGATTTCCATAATCTTGCGGAACACCTCGGCGCGCATGATGGGGGACAGGCCGGTGGAAGGCTCGTCAATGCACAGCAGCTTGGGGTTGGACATTAACGCCCGGCCGATGGCCAACATCTGCTGTTCGCCGCCGGAAAGGGTGCCGGACAGTTGGTTGGAGCGTTCGTTCAGGATCGGGAACAGCTTGTACACGTTCTGCAGATTGTGCTCCGCCTCCTTCTTGTCCTTGGTCAAGTAAGCCCCGGCACGCAAGTTGTCCAGCACGGTCATCTCCTTGAACGGCCGGCGGCGCTCCGGACAGAGAATCAGGCCCATCTCAGCGATCTTGTGCGCCGGCTTGCGCTGGATGGGATGCCCCATGAATTCAATGGTACCTTCAATGGTGATATTGCCTTCGTTACCTCGATGTTGCCCTTTCTCCCACAAGACCAGGCCGCTGACCGCCCGCATGGTGGTGGATTTGCCGGCACCGTTGGGTCCCACCAGGCTTACCAGCTCCCCTTCGTCGACATGCAGGCTGATGCCGTTGATGATCATCGCTTTGTCGTAACACACGGTTAAATTATTGATTTGCAGCACCGTTATTCATCTCCTTTGCCCAGGTAGCTTTCAATGACCGCCGGATGCTTGACCACCTCTTCGGGTGAGCACTCAACCAGAACTTCGCCATAATTGAGCACGATGACCCGGTCGACGATGCGCATCAACTGCTGCAACTTGTGCTCGATGATAATCATGGCCGGCCCCTCGCTGTGCAGACGGCCGAAACGCCCGCCCTTGTGCAGCCGTTTGACCGATTGGGCCATCAAATCCGATTCCGCCGGACTCAACCCGCCAAACGGTTCATCGAGCAGGAGCAGTTCCGGTTCGGTGGCGATGGCACGGGCCACTTCCAACCGCTTGAGATCCCCCTGGGAGAGGGTGGATGCCTTCTCCAGGGCCATATCCGAAATGCCGGCGAACTCCAGGGCATCCATGGCCTTGGCCTCGATCCGCTTGACCCACTCCCCGGTTTTCATGGCCCTGGGAGAGAGGCAAGAGACCATCACGTTGGCAATGATGGGCAACCTGCGAAAAGGCCGCATGTTCTGAAACGTACCGGCAATGCCCAGGTTGACGATGTCCCACACCTTCTTGCCGACGATGCTTTTGCCTTTGAACCGTATCGAACCCGAATCGGGTTTGAGGATACCGGTGATCAGACGCAGAAGCGTGGTCTTGCCCGCCCCGTTGGGGCCGATCAGACCGACCATTTCGTCCCGGCCGATGTTAAAACTGACGTTATTGGTGGCCTTCAGGCCCCCGAAGCTTTTGCTCAGATTCGTAACTTCCAGAAATGGCTCGGTCATATCTTACCCTCCGCCTCGTCGCGCAGTTCGCGCCGCGATACCTTGCCCACATCGGTCTTGGGCAGCTCGCCGCGGAATTCCACAATGCCGGGCACCTTGTAATGCGCCAGGTTTTTACGGCAGAAATCAATGATCTCCTCCTCGGAGAGCTTGCCGCGGGCTTCGCTCTGCAGCACCACATACGCCTTGATGATCTGGCCCACTTTAGGATCAGGCACGCCCACCACGCCGGCCGCTTTGACCTGGGGATGCATGTACAGCACCTCCTCCACATGACGCGCGAAGACCGAATAGCCCTTGTGCTTGATCAGGTCACGCTTGCGGTCGAAGAAATGGAAATAACCCTCCTCGTCCATGCGCACCATATCACCGGTACGCATCCAGCGCTTGCCATCGATTTCAACGAAGGTTTCCGCATCGGCATCGGGCCGTTTCCAATACCCCAGCATGACGTTGGGGCCGGCCAGCACCATTTCACCCTCCTCGTTCACCGGCTTGAAACTCATATCCTCCATGTCGATGACGGCGG
>JAGTVD010000281.1 GCA_018224505.1 Desulfatitalea sp.
AAAACGGCATGAACCGGTACCGCACCGAGTACATCGATCCCATCGCCATCATGTACACGCTGCACTTCTATGAGCCTTCCCACACTTTCGAATTTTATTTCACCCTCTGATACGCTATGTTGCTTCCTGTTTGGACCCAAATCGGTAGCAAAGGATAGCCGTCATGAAACTCGCCATTTTCCAAATCAATCCGCTGATCAGCGATTTCAAAGGGCAGTACCAACGGATCACCGCTGCCTGCGCCCGGGCTGTGTCCGAGGGCGCCGATCTGGCGGTTTTCCCCGAACTGGCCCTGTGCGGCTACCCGCCCCGGGATCTGCTGGAACAGCGAACCTTTATTGATGCCAACCGCCGTTGCCTGGATCGGTTGGTGGAGACGGTTCAGGGGATCGGCGTGATTTGCGGGCTGGTGGTGCGCAACCCGGCCGATACCGGAAAAACATTGTACAACAGCGCCGTGCTTTTCGAGAATGGCCGGATTCTGCACCAGGTGCACAAGCAGTTGCTGCCGACTTATGATGTCTTTGATGAACAACGCTATTTCGAATCCGGCCCCCCCAGCTCGACTTTGGTGTATAAAGGCCATCGCATCGGCCTGACGATCTGTGAGGATGCCTGGAACGACAAGGATGTGTTCCGCCGCCGGCTCTATGCGCTCGATCCGGTGGCGCAGCTGGCCAACGAAGGCATGGACCTGCTGATCAATATCGCCGCCTCGCCCTTTTCCAAGGGCAAGCGCGCCTTTCGGGAGCGCATGCTGGTTAAGATGGCCCGCAAACACAAAGTGCCGGTGGTATTTGTGAACCAGGTGGGCGGCAACGACCACATTCTGTTCGACGGCGCGAGCGCGGTGTTCAGCGACCAGGGAGAAGCCGTGGCGCGCTGCGTGGATTTTCAGGAAGATCACATCGTGTTCGATACCGCCATCGGACATGGGCAGATGCACCCTGTGACCGAATCGGAGACCCGTGCCATGTTCAACGCGCTGGTTATGGGCACGCATGACTACCTGTCCAAATGCGGCATCCGACAGGTGGTGGTGGGATTGTCGGGGGGCATGGACTCCGCCCTGGTGGCTTGCATTGCGACCCAGGCCCTGGGCCCGGAGAATGTCCGGACGGTTTTCATGCCCTCGCGCCACACTTCCCGGGACAATTTCGAAGACACCCGTGCCCTGGCCCGCAACCTGGGCATCGAACATACCATCATCCCCATCGATACGCTTTACGAAGATTTCGTAAACGTGCTGCTGCCCGATGCCGACCGCTCTGCACCGAGCGTCACCGAACAGAACATTCAGGCCCGCGTGCGCGGTACCCTGCTGATGGGCATCTCCAACCGCGACGGCTGCCTGGTGCTTTCCACCGGCAACAAGAGTGAATTGGCCGTGGGTTACTGTACGCTTTATGGTGACATGAACGGTGGCCTGGCTGTGATTTCCGATGTCTACAAAACCCTGGTGTACGAAATCGGCTGGATGCTCAATCAGGACCGGGAGATCATCCCCCGGAGGATTCTCGAAAAGGCGCCATCGGCCGAGCTCAAGCCCGACCAGACCGACCAGGACGACTTACCGCCTTATGCCGTTCTGGATGCCATTCTGGAGGGATACATCGAAAGGTTGCTGTCAGCCGAGGAACTGGTGGCGGAAGGTCACGACGCCCGTATCGTCTCCGAGATGATCGCCATGGTGGAACGCAACGAGTACAAGCGCCACCAAGCGGCGCCCGGCTTGAAGGTGACCGCCAAAGCATTTGGCGAAGGCCGGCGCTATCCCGTGGCCAAGCGCTTTACTGCCATCGATTAGCAGGCCCGGGGTTTGTGGCCTAATGCGTCAACCCACTTCGACTCAAGTTCCGGCTTCAAAGTGGCGATATTGGATACCAGCGGACCCCGATGCGTCCATGGTGCCCGGCAGCCTTGATATGAAGCGTGCGCGGCGGCTTGCCTCGCCCGCCGGCGGCCGGGTTCCACGGCCTTTTTAAACCTTGGTTGAACACTTGAATACAAAGTTGCAGACAATGACCCGTCGACTCACCCCCATCCAATGCTGCGCGATCATGGCCCTGGCGCTTTTGACGTTCATGGCGCCGGCCACGGCGATGGCCAAGACACCGGAACCCCACATCATTCACTTCAGCCCCAATCAAACGGCGCTCAAGACAGCGGACAAGGAGCGGCTGCGTCACCTTATCGGCGGGTACCGCCCGGAAAGCGGTGAGAAGATCCTCGTGGTGGGCTACAGCGACAGCAGCGGCGATACGGCCCGGAACCTGCGCTTGTCCGAACGACGGGCCCGGGCGGTGCGTCACGCCATTGTGTCCCTGATCGACGAGGGCGCCCACCAGGTGGTGGCCCTGGGGCGCGGTGAAGCGAACCCGGTTGCCGATAACCGCCGCAAGGAAGGCCGTACCCAAAACCGACGGGTCGAGGTGTTTCTGGCCCGGGCAGTGGATGCACCGCTTGCAGTGGGAAAGCAGAATGAACCGGTTCGATTGGATCGGGATGTGGTGGCGCCTCTGGTGCGGGACGCCTTGGCATTGTTGCGCCGCCAGCGGCTGCCCGAAGCGTTGCAGCTCCTGCACCGGGCGCGTGAACACGGGGCCGAGCAGTATGGCGGCTGGCATACGGCTTACGGTATTGCCGGCTATTATGCGGCCAATGATCCGGACACAGCTATGGCGCACCTGGTCAAGGCGCTGCACAGCGATCCATTTGATGAACTTGCCCGCGATTTTCTGGGGCGCATGGAAGCCAGGGAAAAGGTCGCCCAAGGCGAGATCACGTCGGAGATGGGGCGCCGGGCGGAGGCGCCCATCGCTGTCATGACGCCTTCCCAGGCGCATGAGTATCTAAGACTGTTTCAGGTGCGGCCCCATGGCCGCCGGCGGTTGGCCGATCGGCCGGTTGACGCCTGGCAATGCCGCGATCTACATGGACGGCCGGTTACCTACTATTTCGATCACGCCCGGGTGCACACGTGGGCATTCGAGCAGCCGGGCGGCGCGCAGCCCACGGTACTGCCGAAGCCTTCCGCCGCCGCGGCACAACCATTGACTGCATCGGACTTCAAGCCCCCCACTGCAGACAGCCCTTCCGTCAATGCGTTGGCGAGCCCAAGTGGGGTCTGGGATTCCAGACTTTTCCGTTAATCGGCCTTCTTGCGGTCCCACCCCCAATTTTCATAATACTGCCAACTGGCGATGGTGTTGAGTTCCCTGATGCGACGATCTTTTTCCAGCAGGCTGGCACGCAGCACATCACCAATGGAAAGCAGCCCGATGTATTGGTCTTCTTTGCGGATCAGAATATGGCGGATGAACAGACCGATGAACATCTCCTCCAACCGCATCACCTCGGTGTCGCAGGTGGCGCTGTGTAGCTGGGTTTGCATATGATCGCAGACCATCGCCTGGCGGGGATCGAATCCGGGTTGGCCCATGGCGCGCAACAGATCCCGCTCCGTCCAGATGCCCACAATATCTTCCGCTTTTTTAATCAGGATGGCACCGATATTCGCCTGGTTCATTCGCTCGATGGCTGCGGCGATGGTCTGATCGTGGCGGATGGCGATGATCTCAAAAGGCCGTTTGTCGTTGAGAATGTCTTCAGCGGTTTTCATGATGGTCTCCTTCTTTCGGGGTTTGGCGAAACCCAATCATACGCGTGCGAATCGACGGTTGCAGCCGGGTTTAAGCCGTTACAATAAGCACGCGTTTCCTATATGTAAAACAGAACAGCCCGCCACGCGGATGGTCTGATTCAGTGGGCGCGATGGAATATACTGCCGGTGCTGAAATGAGCGCCGGCAGGTTGTGAAAAAATTAAAAAATGGGTGCATAAACTGCTTGATTTCGACCCAAAAGATGCTACAGTACCTGCAATCAATAAAGACCCGATCTTAATTGGCGGGCGGTTTCGCGCTTAAGGAAAGTCCAGCTCAATCGCAGTGACATCCTCAAGTCAGAAGCTTTGGGAATTTTACGAAAGGAGGGTGTTACGATGCCAAGTGGAACAGTAAAATGGTTTAACAGCAGCAAAGGCTATGGGTTCATCGAGCAGGAGAGCGGCGGACCGGATGTTTTTGTACATCATTCCGGTATCAATTCAACCGGTTTCAGGTCACTCAACGAAGGCGATCAGGTGGACTTCGAGATCCAACAAGGCCCCAAGGGCCCGTCGGCTGTCAACGTTACCATTCGTTAATTATCGTTTTCGACCGATTTTAAAGGGCATTTTTTCTGATCAGGGAAAATGCCCTTTTTATGTGCCGCCTTCGGGCCGGCGCTGAATGCCCCAGTGCGTCGCCGGCGTCCCCAACCGCTTGCCCTGCCAGGTGTTTCGATGTTCGAGGCGCTGCTCAATCATCTGGCGGGTCCCGTTCTTGTCCATTGCCCAACGGGGCGCCAGCAGCTCAATAGGGCGGGGATCACCAGTCAGACGCTGGATGACCATCGATGCCGGCAGCCGCTCGAGCACATCACACACCAGGTCCACGTAATCGGATTGCGCCAGGCAGGGATATAGACCTGCCTGATACTGGTCGGCCAGGGGGGTGCCTGCAATGACGTAAAGCAGGTGCAGTTTAATGCCGTCGATGGGCAGGCGTGCGACGAAGTCGGCCGTGGCCAGCATTTGCGCCCGGCTTTCACCGGGCAGTCCCAGAATGATGTGCGTGCAGATCGGGATGCCCGCTGCTGCAGTGGCCCGCACCGCCTTTTCGAAATCCGCAACCGTATGCCCCCGATGGATCCGTGCCAGAGTGGCGTCGTGGGCCGATTGCAAACCATATTCGATCCATACCAGGTGGTGCCGGGCATAGTCCGCCAGCAGCGCCAGCACTGCTTCGTCCACGCAGTCGGGCCGCGTGCCCACGGCCAGCCCAACCACATCCGGCACGGCCAGGGCTTCGTCGTACATGGCTTTGAGCTGCGCAAGGGGGGCGTAGGTGTTGGAAAAGGACTGGAAGTAGGCCACGAATCGGTGGGCCTTGAAGCGGCGCGCCACAGCTGCCTTGCTGGCTTCCAGCTGCGCACCGACGGATATGCCGCGGGCATGGGCCCCCGTACCCGATCCGCGCGGGTTGCAGTAAATACAGCCGCCGGTGCCTTTGCTGCCGTCCCGGTTGGGGCAGGTAAGGCCCGCGTCGACGCTCAGCTTGTGCACCCGTTCGCCGAAGCGCTGTCGGAAGTAGGTGTTCAGATCGTAGTAGCGCCGGGGCTTTCGTTGCGTCATCCCCTGGTTCCTCGGTCGCCATCGGTGGTCAGGGGCAGGCACGGCTCGGTATTGCAGTGGAACACTTCCACTGTGATGTGGGCCAGATCGTCCACTGCGCTCAACAGTGCTTTGTAGTAATCCGGCGGACGGGCATTATGGGTCACCAGGGAAACAATGGCCGCCAATTGATTGGCCCCCACTTGCCACAAGTGAAGATCGACGATGCGATTATCGGCATCGGCTTCGATCAAGCCGCGGATCCGTTCCGCTGTTTGCGGGTCCGTGTCGTGGTCCAAAAGAATTTTGCCGGTGGCCCGCAGCAGACCGAGAGCCCATTTAGCGATGATCACCGAGCCCACGATGCCGATGGCAGCGTCCAGCCAGACCCAATCCCAGTATTTGCCGGCCGTCAGTCCGCATATGGCCAGCACGGAGGTGAGGGCATCCGCCAATACGTGCAGGTAGGCACTGCGTAGGTTGTGGTCCTGGTGACCGTGGCCGTGATGATGGTGTGCCTTGTCCCGGGCGCCACCCGAAGCGTCTTCGTGGGAATGGTTTTGATGATCGGTCCTATCTTTATGGTGGGGATGACTCAGCAGAAGCGCGCTGACCAGGTTGACAATCAAGCCGATCACCGCCACCACCAGCGCCTCGTTGAAATGGATCGGCTGTGGATGGAAAAGGCGGCGCACCGATTCCACGGCGATCAGCAAGGCCACCACCGCCAGGACCACGGCACTGGTGAAACCGCCCAGCACACTGATTTTACCGGTGCCGAAGGTGAACCGCCGGTTGCGCGCATGCTTGCGTGCAAAGTAGTAGGCCGCCGCTGTGATGCCCAGGGCCGCCGCATGGGTTCCCATATGCCAACCGTCGGCCAGCAGCGCCATGGAGCCGTAGGCCATGCCGGCGGCGATTTCCACCACCATGGTTAACAGCGTCAAGCCCACCACCAGCAGTACGCGACGCTCATTGGCGGGGTCGTGCAGGGCAAAGTCGTGGGCGTGGGACCATTTGTGCAGGGAGTATCGATGCATCGGCGCGTTGGGCTCCATAGGTGATACGCTGACATCTTCCTGGCGCCCCTTTGGACGCCAGGCTGCCGCCGTCAGTGTTTTAAAGGTTGCGTCATCGCATGGGCGGCGGCGACTAAACGGTTCTCCAGAAGTTGCTCCGCCCGCTGTAAATCGGTTTGGGTGCCAAAGTGGGACACCAGCTCGCGCAGCATCACATCCAGGGGCGAGGGCGCTGCTCCCAGGCGTCGGTAATCGATGGGCGGCCGGACGTGGGGCGGATCGGTGAAAAAATAGTGGCACGGCGTATCGTGGTCGGGCGGTCGAAATGGCCACTGCCGCTTGAGGGCCAACAGATCCCTGAGCCGCGCCGGGGCTTGTGGATGTGCGGTGACCAAAGGGGGCTCCAGCGGGTAGCCCAGGCGCCGTTCGATCCAGTGAAACATCGCGCCGACCAGTTGCGCTTCGGTGACCACCATGCCGTAGAGATGCCAGTCTTCAAAAATCAGGCGCAGTACCTGTTTGTGGCGGCCAGGCAGCTGATGGGTGGCCGGGCAAAAATAGGTGCGGCAGGCCAGGCCCCCATAGTCGCTCAACCCCCTGAGATCGATGCCTGCGTTGCCCTCGCCCAGCGGGTGGAGGAGACATCCCACGCGGCTGCGATCGGGCCCGATCAGCCCGATAAACGGGCAGTGGTGGAAATCGGGAAAAGGGCGCTCCTGGCACTCCCCGGCCGCTGTCGCACGGGCAAAGCCATCCATTGCCGCCACCGTGCGCGGCAGGGCGCCGAAGGCCCGGGTGCGGCGTTCCAGCTGCCGCTGCAGTCCCTCCCGGGACGGATCGGCCACATTGTACAGACCGCAACACGCGCCGCACGACACCTGCCCGTTGACCTGGCACAAATAGACGCCACCCGGCACCTCCGGGTCAACGGCCGCTGGGTGAACAGTGGTGGGCGTGTGCATGCCGTTTCCTCTGCTTGGCCCGGCTTGGCCGGGAGCTTGAGCGTTAATGGACCAATGCTGAATGGACCAATGCTGATGAGTACCACTCCCCTAACATAGAGACCGGTTTCTGTCACGCGCATTACGTGGTGTTTGCAGGGTGATTGCATGTACCTTAAAGAGATGGCGCGGCGTGCCACTGTTACTCTGGTTATCGCGCCGGTGCTCCCGGTTGCGGGGGTGGGGCGCTGCGCGCAAGGGGGTCCAAGTGACGCTAAGAGGTGTGCTCCGGGCAGGCCCGCAAACTCACTGCGTTCAGACAGTGCGGGCCGAACAACCCTGCGCACACCCCAAATCGTCACTAAAACCCCATTGCGGACGCATCGCCCCACCCCCGCTACCGGAAGCACCTCCTACCGT
>JAGTVD010000282.1 GCA_018224505.1 Desulfatitalea sp.
ATGCAGAACCATGTCCGCAGCGGTCTGGCCATCTTCACGCTGCTGCTGTTCCGCATCGTCTGGGGATGGGTGGGCAGCCGCACGGCGCGCTTCAGCGACTTTTTGTACTCACCGGCCGCCGCTTGGCGCTACGCAAAACAACTGCTGCGAAAGGAGTCCGAGCGGCACCTGGGCCACAACCCCTTGGGTGGGTGGTCCATCCTGGCCATGTTGCTGGCGTTGATGCTCCAGGCGGGCACCGGCCTGTTCGCCGATGATGGCATCCTCACTCAGGGACCGCTCTACCTTTGGGTGAGCAGCGACACCAGCAGCATGCTGACCCTCGTCCACCTGCTCAACAAATACCTGATCGTAGGACTGGTGGCGCTGCATCTGCTGGCCGTGCTGTTTTATCTGTTGGTCAAGGGGGACAATTTGATTACGCCGATGATCACCGGCATCAAACAGTGGCGCGGCCCGTTGGCACAACCCGTGGTCATCGCACCCACCTGGCGGGCGGGGATCGTGGCGGCCCTGGTTATCATAGGCGTGTATCTGCTGGTACGTTGAATGGGGGCCGCGCAAAGGACATTTGCACGGCCCTGAAACATTGCTATCCGAGCGGCGCCGCGCCCATCGACGGTCATCGACTTCTGGGACGCGATGAGGTTTGGGGACGACTCCCCTGCGCACGCCCGCCACCGGCGCCGATCGTCCGCCGGCGCGGCTGCTGCCCCCGGGGTCTGGCCGGCGGCACGGCCGCCCGTTGCGGCAATTCGCTCCGGGAATCGGTGGCAGCCACCCCTTCCATCTCGGCGTAGCTAAGGCGTGCACCCAACAACTGCCGCACCGCTCTCTCGGTAACCGCGTCTTCGCCACCGACAAATGTATAGGCATCACCGGTTTTGGTGGCGCGCCCGGTACGGCCGGTGCGATGGGTATAGGCGTCGGCGGTGCCGGGCATATCGTAATTGATGACATGGGCGATTTTCTGGACATCGATACCGCGGGCCGCCACATCGGTGGCCACCATCACTTTGAACTGGCCGCAGCGAAAACCTTCCATGGCCTGTTGGCGCTGTGGCTGGCTTAAATTGCCATGCAGCGCCGTGGCCGAAAAACCCCACGACGCAAGGCTGCGGGCCAGGTTTTTGGAACGATGTTTGGTGCGCGTAAAGACCAGTACCGATTCAATGCCGGTTTGCAGCAGCAAGTGATTGAGCATGGCGTTCTTGGTGTGCCGGCCCACCCGGTAAAAGGTGTGCGAAACTGTTTCTGTCGGTGCCAGATGGTTGACCTGGACCTTGACCGGGTTCTTGAGCACTTGCCGGGTCAGGCTCTGGATATCCGGCGGCATGGTTGCGGAAAAGAGCATTCTCTGCCGCAAATGGGGCAGATGGCCGATGATCCTGCGGATATCGGGCAGGAACCCCATGTCGAACATCTGGTCGGCTTCGTCCAACACCAGGTACTCGACAGTGGAAAGATCGACGGTCCGCCGCTGGACATGATCCAGCAGGCGACCGGGACACGCCACCACAATGTCCACACCCCGGCGCAAGGTTTTAATCTGGGTATTGATGTTCACCCCGCCATAGATCGTGGTGCTGGTCAGGCCGCTCTGGCCGGCCAGCTCCCCGATGGCAACGTGGGTCTGCTCGGATAGCTCACGGGTGGGAGAAAGGATGAGGGCGCGCACCGCCCTTGAGCCTTTGCCCATCAGATGGTGCAGTAGCGGCAGCACAAAGGCCGCAGTTTTTCCGGTGCCCGTCTGGGCCAGGCCCATCACGTCCCGACCTTCCAGAAGCGCCGGAATGGTCTGCTCCTGAATGGGGGTCGGCGCGGTAAAGCCCATGCGGCGAACCGCAGCGAGCAGTTGGGGATGAATCTTTAAAGCGTCAAACGACATACATTCTCCTTTTGGCAGTGCCAAAAAATACAAAAGCCCGCGGGGGTTTTAATTAAAAATCCCGCGGGCTTTGATTGCTGGTCCTGGATTTTCGATTAAATAACAGACAGCCGAACACCAATGCCAGCCATCTGAACGGGCAACCTATAACAATGGGGTGAACAAGTCAATGGTGAATCCGGATTATTCCACATCCACTTTCTGGCGCCAGGTTTTAATGCGGCCGCGGCGGGTTTTGCCGTCGAGCCGCTTCTGGCGCGCCGAGCGCGTGGGCCGGGTGGGCGTACGGCGCCGGGGCGTCGCCGCAGCGCCGCGGATCAATGTTTGCAGCCGTTCCAGGGCTGCGGCCCGGTTTTTCTCCTGGCTGCGATACTGCTGGGCCTTTAGAATGACCACGCCCTCCTTGGTGATCCGCCGGTCGGGCAGCTTGAGCAGCCGACTTTTGTAATGGTCCGGCAGTGAGGAGGCCATGATGTCGAACCGCAAGTGGACGGCGCTGGACACCTTGTTGACATTCTGGCCACCCGCGCCTTGGGCGCGGATGGCGGTGAACTCGATCTCACCCAGCGGTATGGCGACGTTATCCGATATTGTCAGCATCGTGGATCTTTAACCATCACCCCTTATCGCCCACGGTACTTGTCGTGGCATGCCTTGCAGCTCTGGCCCACTACACCGAACTGGGCCCGAATGGCATCCAGGTTGCCGGCAGCGGCAACCTCGGCCAGTTTGGCGGTTTCCTTTTCCGAGTTGGCAGCTGCCGCTTTGAAGCCGTCCGAATCGGACAAAGCCGCACCGCGCATCTGCGTGCCACTGTCGCTCCCGGGAACCATGAATGCATCCCACGGCAACCGGGCGAAAGTGGCCACCAGATCCGCATTCTTGGCCACCGCCGCCGGCTCAAAATCCTTGCGACCCTGAACCACTTCGCCAATACGCCCGAAATGCTGACCGATCAGAAACATGGTGGACTGCCGATACCGGACGGCATCTTCGGTGCGCGCGAACTGTGCCGCCGCCACGCCCAACAGGCTCGCCACACATACGCCACACACCACTACGATCAACAAACGTTTCATAGTGCCTCCTCCTGGTTTCAAGATAGGTTTGAATGATTTCAAAATCATCCTTCCAAGCACACCTGTTTGTCAACACCCAATGAACCACAAGCGACGATTGCATTCAGCATTCAGGATACGATCGCCCTGACCGCTCCGCGGGAGCGGCTTCCGGAAGTGATACGTCCCCACGGCACTGTATGCTTGCACGATCGCGGCTGGAAGCCGCTCCCACAGTTAATGCCTGAGACCCACTGCCTTTTCCGATATTCTTCTATTCATACTTTCTTATGTTCGTATTTTCTTCTATTCTGCCCTTCTGTCTCCCAAGAACACCCGCTCACAACCACAGCAGACAGGTCACCCCGGCGCTCAGGGCCACACCAAGTGCCATGACCACGCAATCGATCAACCCACTGACCAGCTGCGCGCCCATCAGGCCGCCTCCAGGCAGGCGCAGAACTCGTAAAAATAGGCCGCCGCCTCCTCAGCCGAATCGAAAAACAGCCAGTCGCGCCGGACAGCGCCGTTTTGCCGACGCACACGCTCGATGGCAGTGCTGCCGTGATATTCCAGATCCTCCTGACATGCGGAAATGATGGCGTAACGGGACATGGTTTCCTCCTTGGTTGGGGTTCCGATGATCAATCATGGTTCCCAACCTAACAGGAGGGTGTGACAGATCCGGTCACACCGGATTGAAAAAAATTCAAAAAAGGATGTCATCCCCTTTTTGACAACGCGATAATCGCTGGCATATATATGGTACTTGTCCACCCACAAGCAGAGGAAACCATGGCCCGGGGAGAACAACTCAGCCGTCAATGGCGCATTATTCATGCCCTGATCGCATCCACACAAGGCAAATCCGCCACGGAGCTGGCCTATACGCTGGCATGCCATTCGCGCACCGTCTATCGCGATCTTGAGGCGTTGCAGATGGCCGGTTTTCCACTTTTCACAGAGCAGGTGGACGGCAAAACCCACTGGTCCCTGCTCGACGCCCCAAAACACCAGATGCCGCTGCCCCTGGATCTGACCGAGCTGATGGCCCTCTACTTCAGCCGCAACATGCTCAAGATGCTGGACGGCACCGCCTTGTTCGAATCGCTTTCGTCCCTCTTTGAAAAGGTCAAATCCACACTGCCCCCGGCCTATATCGACTATCTGGAGACGCTCTCGCGCAGCCTCGCGGTGGGCCCCCGGGCGCACAAACCCTATCGCCGGTTCAAGGAGACCCTGGACCGGGTCAACACGGCGGTCCAGGAGCAGCGCCACGTGCAAATGGATTACTGGAGCATGCACCGCCAGGCCATGACCCATCGCCGGGTGGCGCCTTACAAATTGTGGTTCTATGATGAAACCTTTTACATGATCGGCCATTGCGACCAGCGCGAGGATGTACGGTTGTTCGCCGTGGACCGCATCGACCGCCTTGAAGTGCTGGAGA
Source organism: Desulfatitalea sp. (assembly GCA_018224505.1). Classification (GTDB taxonomy): domain Bacteria; phylum Desulfobacterota; class Desulfobacteria; order Desulfobacterales; family Desulfosarcinaceae; genus Desulfatitalea. The sequence goes on from JAGTVD010000282.1 coordinate 4,397, forward strand.
GCCGATTCGAAACGCCCCGGGATTTCGATGCCCAAGCCTTCATGCGCGGCAGTTTCGGGGTTTTCCAGGGCGACCCGGTGCGTGTAAGCATCCATTTCACCCGGGCGGTGGCGGGCTATATTCGGGAGAAAATCTGGCACCCGACCCAGGCGTTGACCGACCAACCGGACGGCAGCCTGATCTTCACAGCCGAGGTGGCGGGCCTGGATGAAATCAAGTTCTGGGTGCTCCGCTGGGGCGCCGCCGCGACGGTGTTCGCCCCCGACGCATTGCGCGCGGCCGTGGCCCGCGAAGCAAAGGAGATGCTCGCCCACTACCAAAATGCAGCCCCCGACGCGGACAGCCCCGCGCCCGGCGACCCCGCCACGCCCGGCGCGCCATGATCCCCCTGACCCTCCGTTCACACCATTCGCTGATGTGGGGCACTGCATCGGTACGGCAGTTGTGCCGCCAGGCCCGCCGCCTCGGGTATGCGCAACTCGCGCTCACCGACATGGACAACCTGTACGGGTTGTGGCCTTTTTTAGAGGCCTGCCGCCAGGAGGGGCTGACGCCCATCGTGGGGGCGGAAATCACCGATCCGACGCGGCCTCACCGGGCGGTCTGCCTGGTGGCCGAGCGTGATGCCTACCCCCGCTTGTGCCGGTTGATCACCCAGCGCCACACCGATCCCCATTTCGACCTGGCCGCCGATCTGCCGGCGCATGCCGGGGGATTGATCGTGCTCACCACCGACGCCGATCTGCTGGCCCGCTGGCACGCCGCCGGGGTAACGGTGGCCGCGGCCATGCCCCGGGCGCCCCTGTCCCCCACCCACGCCCTGCGGCACGCCGCCCGCAACCTGGACGTTCCCCTGGTGGCCACGCCGGGCACATTTTTCCTGCAACCCGAAGACCATGCCGTTCACTGCCTGCTGCGGGCCATCGCTCTGAACACCACCCTGGAGCGTCTGCCCGTCGGCCAGGTCGCCCCGGCCAACGCCTGGCTGGACAGCCCGCAAGGCTATGCCCAACGCTTTGGCGCCTGCCCCGACGCCGTGGCCCACACCCGCATCATGGCCGAACGCATCACGTTCCGCGGCCCGGACTTCGGGCTGGTGATGCCCCCCTGGCAAGACCCCCGCGGCCACGACGCCGATCATGCCCTGCGCCAGGCGGCTTACGCAGGGGCCCGCCGCCGGTACGGCCGCGACCTGGCCGAACCGGTGGTGGAACGGCTGGAGCACGAATTGGCCATCATCGGCCGCATGCAATTCTCCGCCTATTTTCTCGTCGTGCGCGATATCGTACGCCGCAGTCCACGCACGTGCGGCCGGGGTTCAGGAGCCGCCTCCCTGGTGGCCTACTGCCTGGGCATCACCAACGTCTGCCCGGTGAAGCACAACCTCTACTTCGGCCGCTTTCTCAACCCCGGCCGCCAGGACCCGCCCGACATCGACGTGGATTTCGCCTGGGATGAACGGGACGGTGTCATCCAGGGGGTACTGGATCAATTCGGTGTCCGGGCCGCCATGGTCTCCAGCCACATCCTGTTCCAACCCCGAATGGCCGTGAGGGAAACCGCCAAGGTGTTCGGCCTGCCCGAGGCCGAAATCGGGCGGGTGACCCGCCGGCTGCCCTGGTTCTGGCGCATCCAGGACGGTTCCGGGGAACTATTGGCCGACCTGCGCCAACGGCCCGAAGCCAAAGCCCTGGATTTCGATCCGCCCTGGCCGGAGATCCTGGCCCTGGCCCAATGCCTGATCGGCACGCCCCGCCACCTGGCGGTGCATCCCGGCGGCGTGGTGATCACCCCCGGGCCGATCCACGATTACGTGCCCGTCCAGACCGCCCCCAAGGGTGTGCCCATCATCCAGTGGGACAAGGACAGCGCCGAAAGCGCCGGCCTGGTCAAAATCGACCTGCTGGGTAACCGCAGCCTCGGCGTGATCCGCGACGCCATCCATAACATTCACGCCGACGGCACGCCCTTCGATGAAACCCGCTGGGAACCCGAAGAGGACCCGGCCACCCGCGATGCCCTGGCCCGGGGACGCACCATGGGCTGCTTCTACATCGAAAGCCCGGCCATGCGGCTGCTGCAGCAGAAAGCCGGCGTGGGGGATTTCGAACACCTGGTGATCCATTCGAGCATCATCCGCCCGGCGGCCAACGACTGCATCCAGGAGTACGTCCGGCGTCTGCACGGCGGCCCCTGGGAGCCGCTGCATCCCCTGCTGGACGATGTGCTGGCGGAAACCCTGGGGATCATGGTCTACCAGGAGGATGTGTCACGGGCGGCGGTGGCCCTGGCGGGGTTTGACGACGTCGACGCCGACGGCCTGCGCAAAGTGATGAGCAAAAAGGACCGCCACCGGCAGTTGCAGGACTACCAGCGGCAGTTCGCCGACGGCGCCCGGCGGCGGGGGGTCGCCCCGGAACGCATCGCGGCGGTGTGGGAGATGATGATGAGCTTTTCGGGCTACTCCTTCTGCAAGCCCCACAGCGCTTCCTATGCCCGGGTCTCGTTCCAGGCGGCCTATCTGAAAGTGCACTTCCCCGCCGCCTTCATGGCCGCAGTGATCAGCAACCAGGGGGGCTTTTACAGCACCTTCGCCTATGTCTCCGAAGCACGGCGCCTGGGCGTCACCCTTCTCGGACCCGACGTTCAACACAGCCCGGTTCGCTGGACCGGGGACCGGGGCAACCTGCGGGTCGGCCTGATGGCCGTCAAGGGACTGACCGACGCAACCACCCGACGCATCGTGGCCCAGCACGGCCGGCGCCCCTTCAACGATCCCGTCGACTTCCTCGAACGGATCCGCCCCGACGAGGCCGAAGCCCGCGCCCTGATTTTGTGCGGCGCCCTGGACAGCCTGGCCCCCGGCTTGTCACGGCCCCAACTGCTCTGGGCCCTGGCCCGCTGGCAGATCGGCCGCCGCAACATTCAAGGCACCCTGCCCCTGTTCGCCGACGCCCCTGCGGCCATCGCGCCCCCCGATCTGCCCCCCGACCCGCCCCTGGAACGCCTGCGCCGGGAGTTCAAAGTCCTCGGTTTTCTGTGCGACCGTCACCCCATGACGCTTTTTGCCGACGCCGTCCGCCGGGCCGGCGCTGTGTGCGCCCGGGACCTGCCGCAACAGGTGGGCCGCCGGGTCGCCTTCGCAGGCTGGCTGATCACCGGCAAAGTGGTGCACACCAAACGGGGCGATCCCATGGAGTTTCTCACCTTCGAAGATGACACCGGCCTGGTGGAAACCACCTTTTTCCCCCAAGCCTATGATCGCTTCTGTCACCTGCTCGACCGCAACCGCC
>JAGTVD010000283.1 GCA_018224505.1 Desulfatitalea sp.
GGGCGAGACAGCGTGGCCGTACACAACGGTCAGCGGAATCATGGAGAACAGCGCGAAGAGGGCGGCCACGCTGACCCACAAGGGATATCCGGCGGTCTCCTCCACGGGGGTATCGGTCCCGGGCGCCACGGTGCTGTCCGGCTGCCGCCGGGGTGCCGGCGGTGCGGTGCCGGCCGGCGACGGGACCAGTCGGCTGTAAAGCTTGGCGGCAATGAGGGCCACAATGGTGGAGCCGATGGTAGCCGTCAGGGTGGTAGGCAGAATGCCGGCCGGGTTGACCGAACCGGCGGCCGCCCGGATGGCGATGACGCCGGTGGGCAGCAGGGTGATCGAGGAGGTGTTGATGGCCAGAAACAGGGCCATGGCATTGGTGGCCGTGCCCGGGTGGGGATTGAGCTTGTCCAGTTCCTGCATGGCACGGATGCCGAAAGGGGTGGCGGCATTGCCCAGGCCCAGGGCATTGGCGGCCATGTTGAGGATCATGGCGCCCATGGCCGGATGATCGGCGGGCACTTCCGGAAAGAGGCGCACCATCAGCGGCCGGATCAGGCGCGCCAGGATCTGGAGCATGCCACCGGCCTCGGCAACCTTGATCAAACCGAGAAAGAGGGTCATGACCCCCACCAGGCCGATGGCCAGTTCCACGGCACCCCCCGCCGCTGTGATCATAGCCGCGGAGAGAGCTTCCATGGGCGACGGTTGCCCCACCACCGGCACCCAGACCCATTGGTGCCAGGCGGCAAAGGTAAAGGCGGTGCCCACAAGAACTAGAAAGATGACGTTCATCGGCGCCTGCTGAAGATGCAAGGGTTAGGAGTCAACAACCCTCAACACATACCATACCCCCCGAAGGTATCGCAACATGGCGATTGACGATCCGATTGACAAAACAACGGGTCCCTTTTTATAATCTTTTCAGACCACATGACCGACAACCGGCGGGGGCGCCCGAGGCGGCACAACCCCACCCGCGGTGCGTCTTGCACCACCATCCCACATTCCACGCCACCAGCACAAAGAGGCCGCGCCATGCAACAGGAACCGCAAAGAAAATTTTATTTGCCGGAATTCCGGGCGATCAGCCGCGCCATCTCCACCTACGAGGATTTGAACCTGCTCATCGACCACTTCGTGGAGGGTGTCACCCGGGCGTTCAAAGTCAAGGGCGCCAGCATCATGCTTTATGACGAAGTCGAAGACCAGCTTTTCCGGGTGGGCAGCTATGGCATCTCCGAACGCTATTTGCGCAAGGGGCCGGTTTTCCTTCAGGATCAGGATGACGCCTTTGCCAAAGGGGCGCCGGTGTTCGTGCAGGACCTGGAAAACGATCCGCGGGTGCAATACCCGGAGGCGGCGCGGTCCGAAAATATCCGGTCCATGCTCTCCTTTCCCATCAAGTGCCGGGAGGATGTGGTGGGCATTGTGCGCATCTACCACAGTGAAGCCATCGCGGTGCACCCGGACGATCTGGATTCCATTCAGGTGCTGGCGCTGCACCTGGGCCTGGTGATCGATGCCAATGGCCTGCGCAATTTCGTCCAGATGGTCTCCGGGGCCATCGACAGCCTGCCCGCGCGCATGCGCAAAGGAAGCTGATGCGTTTCCAGGAGCGGGTGTTTACGGATACGACCGAGTTTTTCGCCATCGGGCCGGGAGATGTGATCCTGGTCGGCGGAAAACGCTACCGGGTCACGGGGGAAGAGCGGGAGTATCGGTTCGGCATCGAGGATCCCAAGTTCTGGGTCAAAAAAGCAGTGGACGAGGAGAGCGGTGCCCGCAAGATACTGAAACTCTCCTTTGCGGAAACCTTCTTCACCGATCTGGGGGGAGTGGCGGTGCGTTGCTTTCGCGACCCGGTCAAGGAGGGGCACATATTGGCCCTGGTCGGCGACCATCCCGGGTTCATGCACGGATTCATGTGCCGGGACGAGCGCAACAACCCGGTGCGGGTGCTGGATATCGTGCGGGGAACCAACTTTCTGAATTACATCGGCACCTTCCGGATGACCCACGAGGTTTACTTCTGGAAGACATTGCCCGGGGTGTTGCAACACCTGATCGAGGCGTTCCGGGCCATCGGCTTTTTGCATGCCAATGGCTTTCGGCATGGGGATATTCGCAACGATCACGTGTTTGTCGAGCGCGGCGGGGGCCAATACGTGTGGATCGATTTCGACTATGACTTCGAGGGGATGGACAACCCTTTCAGTCTGGATATTTTCGGTCTGGGCAACTTGCTGATTTACGCCATCGGAAAAGGGTTCCATGATTACTACATGATCCGGAACGAGCCCTTCATCTATAAGGATCTGGCCGATCGGCTGACGCTCTCCGATTTTTCGTTGCTGCACACATCGCGACTGGTGAATTTGCGCAAGCTCTATCCCTATATCCCCACCATGCTGAACAATATCCTGCTCAATTTTTCCAGAGGCGCCAATGTGTTTTACGAGAGTGCGCAGGAAATCATCGAGGATCTCGAAGGCTATCTCGAGTCCTTGTAGGGTTCGCGCAATAATTCGGGAGGAGGCGTGACGTGAAATGTTCCATTTTGATGGCGTTTAACGATTCGGCCAGCTCGCGCTCGGCCCTGGAGTTTCTGGCCAGGATGAAGATCTGCTCCGGCGAGAGTCATGTGACGCTGCTGCACGTCTTCCGCAAACCCACCGGCAGCGAGGAGATGATGGGCAAGAAGTTCATGCA
>JAGTVD010000284.1 GCA_018224505.1 Desulfatitalea sp.
AGCGATGGACGCCTTGATCCACAGCCTGCCGGCCGCACCCGGGAACAGCGCCGCGGCGCCCAAGCGGCTGGTGCTCAGCGGCGGGCTGTGCGGCATGCCGGACATCTACCAGGTGGTGGAGGCGGCCGGGGGCCAGGTGGTATGGGACGATTTCTGCACCAGCGCACGCTATTTCGAAGGTCTGGTGGATGAAACCGGAGACCCCATCGCCGCCTTGGCGCGACGGATGCTGACGCGCGTGGTCTGCCCGGCCAAGCACGGGGGCATCGATACCCGGGGCCGCTACCTGGTGCAAAAGGTCCGGCAACAGAACGCCCAGGGGGTCATCTTTCTCTTTCTCAAATTCTGCGACCCCCATGCGTTCGACTATCCCTACATGAAGGAGATGCTGGACCAGGAAGGCATCCCCAACATGCTGATCGAGATCGAAGACCAGATTGCCGCCGAAGGGCAGCTGCGCACGCGATGCGAAGCATTCCTTGAGATGATAGGACCGCCTGGGCCGGCCGTTTAAAGTTTTAAGGGTTCCGTCTGCAGTGAAGCCATGCTGACTGTTGGATGGCAGGGATGGCGCCCGACGGGTCGAAGCGTTCCACGGATGATGGAGATACGGAGTATTTTGGATCATTGAGCCGTTAAGGAGATGGGTGATGGGTTCTGACAAGCGGATCTTGGATCCGGATAAGGAGATGAGAAAAATCAAGGCGGACAAGCGCATGCGCGAGATCATGGCCGCTTACTACATCGAAGCCAAAACGCCCCGGGAGCAGCGCGGCAAGCCCATTGCCTGGATCACCAGCGGCGGGCCGGTGGAGCCGCTGCACGTCATGGATGTCATCCCGATCTACCCGGAAAACTACGGGGCCATGATCGGCGCCAGCAAGATGGGCGTCGGGCTGTGCGAAACCGCCGAAAGCATGGGCTACAGCCGCGACCTGTGCTCGTACGCCCGGGCCGACATCGCCAGCGCCACGGTCAACGGCGGACCCATCGGCGGGCTGCCCGAGCCGGACATGCTGATCTGCTGCAACAACATCTGCGGTACGGTACTCAAATGGTACGAAGTGCTGGCCCGATACTTCAATGTCCCGCTCTTCATCCTGGACACGCCCATCACCCACACCCGCTTCGATGATGACATGCGCCGCTATGTCACCCGCCAGAGCCGCGAGTATGTCGCTTTTCTGGAGCAGGTGTGCGACAAACCGTTCGACTACGACCGCATGAAGGTGGTCGGCGAACTCTCCCTGCGGGCTCAGGAGCTGTGGCAGCAGGTCCTTGATACGACCATCCACAAACCGGCCCCCATGACCTGCTTCGACGCTTTCTTCCATCTGGCCATGATCGTCACCTTGCGCGGCACCCAGACCGCGGTGGATTACTACGAAATGCTGCTGGCTGAAATGCGCGATCGGGTGGCCCGGGGCATCGGCATGCTGCCCGTGGAGAAATACCGGCTGGTGTGGGACAACATCCCCATCTGGTACCGCATGCGCTGGCTGTCGGAAAAATTCATGGCGCGCTCGGCCTGCCTGGTGGCCGACACCTACACCTCGGGCTGGACCGGCTGGCTGCCGCATGCCGACCGCAACGATTTCCTGGGTTTCATGGGAGAGAGCTACGCCCGCATTTTTCTCAACAGCGGCACCGACCTGATGGCCGAAAACATCCTGCGCATGGTCAAGAAATACGACGCCGACGGGGTGGTGTTCCACTCCAACCGCAGCTGCAAACCCTACTCCCTGGGCCAGTACGATATCCAGCGCATTGTGCAGGAGAAAATGGGCATCCCCACTCTGATGATCGAAGCCGACATGGTGGACGAACGCAGTTTTGCCGAGAGCCAGATCGAAACGCGCATCGATGCGTTCATCGAGATGTTGGGGTAATCCATTATGATCTCCGTGGGAGTGGATGTGGGGTCCATCAGCGCCAAGGCTGTGGTGATGCAGGAAAATGCCATCTTAGCCAGCGCGGTGCTGCTGACCGGCTACAATGCCCGCAAAGCCGGCCGGCAGGCTTTCGATCAGGTGTTGGCGGCCGCCAAGATCACTGCTGAACAGGTGGACAGAATCGTGGCCACCGGATACGGCCGCAACAGCGTCGATTTTGCCGACAGGGCCGTTACCGAAATCACCTGTCATGCCGCCGGGGCCCACCACCTGGACCCGACGGTCCGCGCCATCATCGACATCGGCGGCCAGGACAGCAAGGCCATCGTGCTGGACGCAAACGGCAAGGTGAAGGATTTTGCCATGAACGACAAGTGCGCCGCCGGCACCGGCCGTTTCCTGGAAGTGATGGCCCGCGCCCTGGAGCTGGACCTGGACGCTTTCGGCGATCTCTCCCTGGCCGCCGACCGGGCCGCCCCCATCAGCAGCATGTGCACGGTCTTTGCCGAATCCGAAGTGATCTCCCTGATCGCCAAAGGCGAGCGGCGAGCCAACATCATTGCCGGCATCCACGCCTCCATTGCCGCCCGCGTGGTGGCCATGGCCAGACGCATCGGCCTGCGGCCGCCGGTGATGATGACCGGCGGCGTGGCTCGAAACATCGGCGTGGTCAGAGCCCTGGAAGAAAAAATGGGCGGCGCCCTGATCGTCTCGGACCGGGCCCAGGTGACCGGCGCCATCGGCGCGGCGCTGATCGCCGCCACCCTGTAGGCAGGTATGCAATGCCCTTTTACAAAACCCCTGACGGGTGCAGCCTCTACTACGAACTGCTGGGCGAAGGCCCGGGCAAACCCACCCTCACCTTCGTCAACGGCACCCTGCAGACCACCCTCTACTGGAAACTGGCGGCCAAGGCGCTGACCCACCCGTTCCGCCTGCTGCTCTACGACACCCGCGGCCAGGGCGCCAGCGATCTGGGCGAACGCCCCCTGTCCCTGGAGCTGCACGCCGCGGACCTCAAGGGGTTGCTGCGCGAGGCCGACATCCACCGGACCGCCATGGTCGGACTCAGCCACGGGGCCCGGGTGGCCCTGGCCCTGGCCGACCAGGCACCGGACCTGATTTCGCGCATGGTGCTGTGCAGTCTCTCCACCCGCGCCACCTTCCGCGCCAGGATGATCGTGCGCGCCTGGCACGAAATTCTCCAGCGCCACAGCCTGGACGCCATGGTGTGGGCGGCGGTGCCCCATGTGTTCGGCCGCACCTATCTGCGCGAAAACGAAAAACAGATCGAGCGCATCGTCCAGACCATCGTGCGGCGCAACAAAACCGAATCCCTGCGCGCCCACCTGGCGGCCCTGCAGCACTACCCGCCGTTGTCCGCCATGCTCAAAAGCCTCCCATTCCTGGTGCTGGTGCTCACCGGCGAAGACGACCCCCTGGTCACCCGCGAAGGCGCGGAAGAGATCGCGCGCATTTGCGGCGGCCGTCACGTGGCGCTCCAAGGCATCGGCCACTCCATCTCCGCCGAAGCTCCCCAGGCCTTCAACCGGCTGATCATCGACTTTCTGGCCGGCAGCGATTGAACGCAAGGCAAAGGTGCTGCCGCAACGCCCCAGGGTGCTTTGAACATGACATGATCGTGTTTCAGCCGGGGGGGTGCTCAGTACCACTCCACCTGGTCCGGCGCATACACGATCCAGGCCGTGCTGCCCGGTGTGTAGCGGCCGGTGGTGAGCGCGTGGCGGGGCAGGTGGGTCGTAAAGACGATACCACCGACGGCAAGGGAGACGCTGATCCGGTCGGTGGATTTTTCTAAACCGAGGGCGACGATGGTGCCTTCCAGAATGGTCTTGCCGGGTGGCGGCGGTTCGGGCGATGTCTGGAGATCGAGATGACGCGCATCGATGGCGGCGACGGCGGTTTCCAGATGGGCCGGCGGATCCACGGCGAGAAATTGCCGGTCTTCGGCCAACGTTGTTTGGACGATACCGTCGTCCCGCCTGCGCCAGGGGCCGAAAATCAGCGTCTTGCGGCCGTTGCCCAATATTTTGCCGCGAAACAGCTGTACGGTGTCTTCACAGGTGTCTTGCAGCCATTGGTGGTCGTGGCTGGCGATGATCAGGCTGGTGCCCCACTGCCGGTGGGCATATAGGGCCGCCGCCTGGATCATCTGGGCGCTGGCGGTGTCGACGCTGGCGGTGGGCTCGTCGAGGAGCAATGCCCGCGGCCGCAGTACGAGCCGCGCGGCCAGGGCCACCCGGCGGGCCTCGCCGCCGGAAAGAGCGAACCATGGCCGTTGGGCGAAGGCTTCGGGGTCCAGTCCCACCAGGCCCAAGGCATGCCGGACGCGCTGGGCGGTGTCACACTTGACATGGCCGATGCGCAGGCCGTAGGCCACGTTACTGTACACGGAGCGTCGGAGCAGAAACGAGGTCTGGGGCAGCAGCACCACCTTGCCGCGCACCGCATCGGCAAAGGGCTCGCAGGAGCGGCCTTGAAACTGGATGGTACCGGCAACCGGGCGCTCGACAAAGCCCAGCAGCTTGAGCAATGTGCTTTTGCCACTGCCGTTGGGGCCGCACAGGCCCAGGATTTGACCGGCCGGTACGCGCCATTGGTCGATATTCAATACCGTGCGGCCGGCGTAGGTGTGAACAACATGATCGAGCTGAAAGAGCGCCATGGGAGGCTAATTCCGTCGCAGAAAAGAGACTGCCGCATTCGCGCCGAAGGCGATGAGCAGCAACACCAGGCCCAGGGCAATGCCCATGGCGAACATGCCCTTGCTGGTCTCCAGGGCGATGGCGGTGGTGATGGTGCGGGTGTGCCATTTGATGTTGCCGCCCACCATCATGGAGACGCCCACTTCGGTCATCACCCGGCCATAGGCCGTCACCGCGGCGGCCAGGATGCCGTGACGGGCCTCCCACAGGCTACCGGTCAGCAATTGCCGCCGGTTGGCCCCCAGGGAGAGCAGGCTGGGGCGCAGGTCGGCATCCATGCTCTCCACGGCGGTGGCGGTCAAGGCGATCACCACGGGCAGCGCCAGCAGAGTCTGGCCGATAGCAATACCGGGCAGGGTGAACAGCAGGCCCATTTGTCCCAACGGCCCCTGGCGGGACAAAAAAGCGTAGACCATCAGCCCGATGAACACCGTGGGCAGGGAGAGCAGGGTGTCCACCACCAGGCGCACCTGGCGCTTGCCGGGAAACGTGAAATGGCCCAGACAAAACCCCAGGGGAATGCCTGTAAACAGGCTGACGGCCATGGCCATGCTGGAAACCTTGACCGTGGCAAAGACGGCCGAATAGGTCTCCGGGTCACCGCCGGTCAGCAAACGGATGGCCTGCACAAAGCCCTGGAGGATGAAGTCCACGGTGGACCTTACCTGGCATCCGGGAAGAACAACGGCTGCCCCATCAGCTTGAATTCAGCGATGAGCGCTTGTCCC
>JAGTVD010000285.1 GCA_018224505.1 Desulfatitalea sp.
CCGGGGGCACCTTGACCCGGGCCAATCAGACCTACGACGGGGTGCTGGACGGCATCTCCGATATCGGCATGTCGGCCTTCGCTTACACCCGCGGCCGTTTCCCGGCGATGGCGATCATCGATATGCCCCTGGGCTATCCCACCGGTGTGGCGGCCACGGCGGTGGCCAACGCGGTGTACGCCCAGTTCCAGCCCGGTGAACTGGCCAATACCCAGGTGATGTACCTGCACGCCCATGGACCCGGCATCATCCATACGCGCAGCAAGCCGGTGCGCACGCTGGAGGATTTGAAGGGGGTGACCATCCGCTCCACCGGTTTCAGCGCTGAAATGGTCAAGGCGCTGGGCGCCACGCCGGTGGCCCAACCCATGCCAGAAGCCTACCAGAGCCTCCAGAAAGGGGTGGTGGATGGCAGCGCCCATCCCGTCGAAGCCAACCAGGGATGGAAATTGGGCGAAGTGGTAAGCCATGCCACCATGGCCTACTCGGTGGGCTACACCACCGCTTTTTTCGTGGTGATGAACAAAGCCAAATGGAATGGGCTGGATGCCCGGGACCAAGAGACCATCCAAACCCTGAATGCCGAATGGGCCACTAAACACGGTGAGGCGTGGGACAGCAGCGACACCGAGGGATTGCGGGCGTTTTTCCAGCAGGGCAACAGCGCCATCGGACTCAACAGCCGGGAGGCGGCGCGCTGGGAAGAGGCGGTAACCCCGATGATCGAAGCCTATGCCCAGAAACTGGAAGAGGAAGGCCACAGTGGCAAGGCCATTCTGGACGTCATTCGCCAGACCTTGAAACCGTATCGCTAAACAAACAGGGGCTGACAAGAGATGGGCGCCTGCCCAAGCCTTGTCAGCCCCTTGATATTTACATTGTGAATTCCCAAGCCAACAGGCCGACGGCATGAATCTGCTCTGGAAAGCGTTTCAATTTCTCTCGGACAAATCGAAAACAGCCGGCGCTGTTTGCCTGGTGGGCATGACGGTGCTGACCTGCGCGGACATCGTCGGCCGCCTTTTCAAATATCCCATCTTCGGATCGGTTGAGCTGGTCACCTTCATGGGGGCTTTGGCCGTGGCCTTTGCACTGCCGTTCACCCATCAGACCAACGGCCATATCGGTGTGGAACTGGTGGTGCGCCGGCTGACGGTCAAAACCCGCCTCATCATCCATATCGTCACCGGTCTGGCCGGTTTTGCGCTGTTTGTAGTGGTGGCCTGGCGCATGGCGGTGTACGGCCTGAACCTCAAACAGGCGGGGGAAGTCTCCATGAACCTCCAACTGCCGGAATATCTGATCGTTCTGACGGTGGCCGCCTGTTTCATCGTGCTGACGTTCGTCATCCTCAGGGGGGTGATCGAAGCCTTCGGTCAATTGAGAACCAAATGAATCCCACGCTGATCGGAATTCTCGGGATTGTGCTGATGGTGCTCGTATTCCTGACGCGCATGCCCGTCTCCTATGTCATGACCCTGGTCGGATTGGCCGGGTTCACTGTTCTGGTATCGTTCCAGGGCGCCCTCAACATGCTGGCCAAGGATATCTATTCGGTCTTCGCCTCCCACGGGCTGACCACTATCCCGCTTTTCATTCTCATGGGGCAGTTGGCCTTCAGCAGCGGCATCAGTCGCCGGCTTTACGACACGGCTTACAAGTTCATGGGCAACACCCGCGGCGGCCTGGCCATCGCAACGGTTTCGGCATGCACCGCTTTCGGCTCGGTGTGCGGCTCCAGCCCGGCTACGGCGGCCACCATGGCCACGGTGGGGTTGCCCGAAATGAAACGATTCAAATACGCGGACGAATTGGCCACCGGCGCCGTTGCCTCGGGCGGCGGCCTGGGCATGATCATGCCCCCCAGCGTGGTCCTGATCGTTTACGGCGTCCTGACCGAACAATCCATCGGCAAGCTGTTTGTGGCCGGCATCATCCCGGCCATCCTGATCACCCTGCTCTTCTGCCTGGCAATACTGATCTGGTGCACCATCGCACCCAACCAGGGACCCCGGGGAGAAACCTTCTCCTGGAAGGTCCGACTCAAAGCATTGGGCGACCTGGGGGAAACCCTGGTGGTGTTCGCCCTGGTGATGGGCGGGCTTTTCTTCGGGTGGTTCACCCCCACGGAAGCCGCGGCAGTAGGGGTTTTCGGTGTGGTGATGGTTTCACTCATCCGCCGGCGTCTCACTTGGAAAGGGTTCGTGGCGGCGCTGTATGAAACGCTGCGCACGTCGTGCATGGTCATGATGCTCATTGCCGGCGCCATGGTGTTCGGCAAATTCATGGCGGTCACGCGCATTCCTTTCGATATCGCCCAGTGGATTGAACATCTGGACCTGGCCCCCATCCTGATATTGGCCATCATCGTCCTGGTCTATTTTGTTGGGGGGTGCTTCATGGACTCCCTGGCCCTGGTGATGCTGACCGTTCCCATCTTTCTGCCGCTGATCCTGCAGCTGGGATACGATCCCATCTGGTTCGGGATCGTGATCGTCATGGTGACCGAAATGGGGGTCATCACCCCACCGGTGGGCATCAATGTGTATGTGGTTTACGGCGTGGCCCTGGGCATGAAGGAAGAGGTGAGGCTGGAATCGATCTTCAAGGGTATCGTTCCGTTCCTGCTGGCGATCTTTGTCGGCATCGCCCTGATCGCGCTCTTTCCCCAACTGGTGCTGTTCCTGCCCAATCTGATGTATTAGACAAAATTGACGTCGGGCAGGTTTTTGCGGCGGCGGAGGGATTCCAGCAGGCCGACGGTGCCGGTCATCATGTTGTCGCCCCACGGTGCGCCCCAGGTAATGGGCAGCCGGCTGTCCGCCAACAGGCCGCGCTTGGGGCCTGTGGCGATGATGGCCTGAAGGGCACCGAAACCCACGGCATGCCGCAGGTAGGCACCGTGGCCCCCCTCGGCCAGAATCCGGTCGTGACGGACTTGGCCGTCGGCCAGTTCCCGCAAAAGCGCTTCCAGGCGCGCCAGGGTGATATCCCGGGTGTGATACTCCACATATCCGGCGACCTGCTCGCCTTCCATCACAGCGGCCACGGTGTGGGAGGTGGCGATGTCCAGGATCATCACCGGCGCCTCACCCTGCACCCGTGGATCCTGCACCGCACCGACCATGGCGGCCATGCCGCTGTCCATCACATAAATCTCCTGTGCGTTGAGCGCCCGGGCGCTGCGGGCCATGGCGCTCAAACGGCTGAAGGCCGGCGGGACTTCATCGGCCCGGAACAAAAGGGTATGGGGCCGGGCAGAGCGCTCGAGCATCTCTTCGAACAGGTTGTGGCGAAAATCCAGGTGAGATTGCCCCGCGGGGGCCACGCCGTGGTCCTGGGCGCACAGAGCCACCGCATCGAAGGCCATGGGACAGCCGATGCCCTCGACAATGCGGGCGATGCGCTCCGGTTGCACATCACCCAAGGTGACGGCACTGTAACGGACGTCGCCGGACAGGTGATCAATGCGTTCCGCGTCGGCCAGAACGATGCCCCACTGTTGCACCCGCCGCATATCGTGATGCAGGGTGGCAGCCGCCGAAGGAGACATCACCACCTCGGCTTCGGCTGCGCGTCGGCGCAAGGCGTCGGTCACCGGACCGCCTCCCATCTCCACGCCGGTTACCAGCAGATTCCCCCGGGTCTGACCGATCCGGTCGGCCACGTGGCGCACGGGAGACGGCACCACGGCTTTGAAATGTTCACCGG
>JAGTVD010000286.1 GCA_018224505.1 Desulfatitalea sp.
ACTAAATGATCGATCGGGGGCGGCCAGAAAAAGGGCCGCCCCCTTGTTACTTACTGCACCATCAGACCACCACCATCTTGAGCAAAAATCTCCGAACACGCTGTCCTGCCGATCGGAAACACGTTGACGTATTGGGCGTCAGGGTGCGTCAAGCGGACTGCATAAACGCGACCATGAAAAACTATTGGCCTCCGACAGTTGATGATTATATTGTTGCTTCTGGCATTGCACTTGGACCTGGTTTCCAGGCACGGGAAGGGGCAGGCAATGGGATGGAAAACCCCAAAAGTCCTGTCGACAGGTGCCCGGGGCACAACGAAAATGGATATTATGAACGTGGACCAAGCGAAGGGAGTGGATACCATGGCTGAAAAGAAACACATTTCGGTTCCCAAAGACACACCGGCCTACATCTGTGCCAACTGCGGCGCAGTGGCGCTGGATCCAAAAAACATCTGCAAGGTTCAAGGAGTGGGCAAAAAGAGCGACTGGTGTGGTATCAAAGGTTCACTGCCCCCAAAGTCGTGCCACACCAAAACGCATACGGATCGATATCAATGCCGTAATTGCGGCCAAACCGCCGTCAACCCGGAATTGTTGTGCGAGCCGGAGCCGTTGCCGCTGAGTTGACCGCCGATGGAAAAAAAGGTTGTCATCAGCTTGGATGTCGTATAAAACCCGAACATCTGAATTCTACCATGTACGAATATCTTGCAACGGTTGCTACCGCCATCGGCCAGCCCCGTTTTTCCAAAGGACACACTCCGAAACGACGCTGACGCTCCAAACCTCTAAGGAACATCCATCGAAATGCGAAAAATCGCCATCGCCATGGCCAAGGGAGGCGTGGGGAAAACCACGACGGCCGTGAACTTGGCCCATGACCTGGCCTTGCAGGGCAAGCGAGTATTGCTGGTGGATTGCGATACGCAGGGGCAGGTGGCCCGGTTTCTGGGGATCAACCCGGCGTATGGCTTGTATGAGTTCATCACCGGGCACGATGAGAACGGTCGACCGGTCACCAAAGGTGAAGCAATACATCAAGCCCGGGAAAACCTTTGGGCCCTGGATGGCGGCATCAAGCTCGTGGAACTCAAGTACTGGCTGGGTGAGCAACCCCGGGAGCAGCGCCATGCCCTGCTGCGCAAAGCCCTGGTGCCCAAGGGGGACCGACTCGACTATCTTATTTTCGATTGTGCACCGGGATGGGATATCCTCAGCGTCAACATTCTGATGGCTGTGGAAGAGGTGCTTTGCCCCGTGGCGCTGCAGGCACCGGCAGTGGAAGGATTGAAAACTTTCTTCAAATACCTTCTCTCGGCCCAGAAGCAGAACAATTCACTGGGCCTCAAGTATATTCTGCCCACACTGTTTGATAGTCGAACACGCCAGAGTTACGAACTTTACAATAAGCTCAAACGGTTGTTCGCCAAGCAGATTTGCCACCCGATCCGACTCAATGTGCGCCTCTCCGAAGCCCCGGCGGTCGGCAAATCGATCTTTGAATTCGAACCGCGTGCCACCGGCGCTGTCGATTACCATAAACTTACCAGGAGGCTCATCGATGACGGCATCCGAGCGCAACAGGTCCCCCGATTTTTTTGAGGAGCACACCCTCGATCCGGTGACGACGGCCACACGAACGCCGGCAACGAAAGTGATCCCCAAGAAAAAAGCCGGCTTTTACCTGTCCGAAGCGCTTTTGGCGCGATTCAACCGCTGCTTTCACGAAATGAAATTGGCGGGACTGCCCGTGGACAACAAATCGGATCTTCTGGAAATCAGCTTGCGCTTCGCGCTCAACGATTTGGATCGAGGCGAAAAAAGTCAATTAATGCAAAATATTAAAGAAACCCGCGCCAACGGCGCATGAATTCAGGAGCAACAGGTTGACACGCATACAAGGACATCTTGAAATAATGGACCAGGGCTATGGCTTTTTGCGTGACCTGGACACCAATTATCAACCGAAACCCACCGACACATTTGTACCCGCCCCCCTGATCAGTCAGCACCACCTGCGCGAAGGCCTGTTCATCGAAGGCACAGGCGCGCGCAAGGACAACAAAAGCACCAACCTGCGACTCAATGCGATTGATGCCATTCAAGGCATACCGGTGGACGGTTATGTGCATACCGAACCCTTGCAAAGCCAGGTCAGCATCAATCCCACCCAGCGCTTTAAGCTGGCATTGGGACCCGATGATTTGATGGGACGCGCACTGGACATGATCGTTCCCATGGGCAGGGGGCAACGGGGCCTGGTGATCTCACCGCCTAAAACGGGCAAAACCACCATCCTGCAGCACATGGCCAATGCCATCACCACCCACCATCCCGATGCACGCGTATTTGTGCTGTTGGTGGATGAGCGACCCGAGGAGGTCACCGATTTCCGTCGGCAGCTTAGAAAGGCCCATGTGCTTTATTCATCGGCCGACCAGAGTATCGCCCAGCATATGCGCATTACGCGCATGGCGATGAATACGGCCATCCGCCATGCGGAAACAGGCCAGGATGCGGTGGTTTTCATCGATTCTCTCACGCGCCTGGCGCGCGCCTTCAACGCCGACACCCCCAGCCACGGCCGCACCATGAGCGGTGGGTTGGGCGCCCAGGCTCTTGCCATCCCCCGTCAGATTTTCGGTGCCGCGCGCAACCTGGAAAACGGCGGCTCCCTGACCATCGTGGCCACCATCCTGGTGGAAACCGGCAGCCGCATGGACGACATCATTTACCAGGAGTTTAAAGGCACCGGCAACATGGATCTGGTGCTCAGCCGGGACTGCGCGGAACAGCGGGTTTGGCCGGCCATCCACATCAACCAGTCGGGCACCCGCAAAGAGGAACATCTGTTGGATGCCAAAACCCACCGCGAGAGCATCGAGATCCGGCGGGCACTGGCCCGATTTGATGAAACCGGGGCGATGGAGGCCCTGTTGGAATACCTCAAGCGCCACTGACCAGGGCCACCTACCACCTTGCTCGGTATAAAGATGGCCCGGCGAGCGCGACTCTCTTTAAAAGTTGTCCTCTTCCACGTCATCATCCAGATCGGCGATGGCGCCGCTCATGGCCAGGGCCTCAAACACCGCTTCGACGATCTCCTCGTCCGCATCGCCCATCACATCGGTCAATGCCATGGAGGCCTCTTCAGGACGAATGCCGACCACGGCATCGATGGCGGCCAACCGAAGTGTTCTCTCCGTTTGGGTGGACAGGGCCAAGGAAAGGACATAATCCCATGCGTCATCCAACTCCCAATTGCCGGCGGCCCGCACGGCATGGTAATGGATGCTCGGGTCGTCGTCTTTCAGAGCGCCAAGGATCTCCTCATCGAAACCTTCGATAAATCCCATGCAGAAAACGGCCGTCAGGCGCCAATCGTCCTCCGCGCTGGCAAAGGCTTTACGAACGGCGCCCGGATGCCATTCCATCGGCGCGCGCACCGACGCCTCCAGAATTCTGCGGCGCACCAGTGTGGGCACATCGGCTTCCAGAAAGAGGGTTCGTAGTGATGCCTGCATCTCCAGAAACACCTTCTCGGATACCAGGATGTCATCCGGGTCCTCGAACCCCATCAAATCCGCCTGCTCCAAAACCGGTCCGAGGGAGATCGCCGCGGTAGCCCTCAAATCTTCCGATTCGCGCCCATCCCGCAAGATGGTCAACAAGGCGCCGACCAGATTGTCATCGATAATCGTGTAGTCACCAGCGAGTTCCACCGCCACAAGTCTGTCCGAAGGGTCGGCGTCACGGGCGGCAAGCAGATCACGCAGCAAGGCGCCCGCCTCTTCCGGCCATTGCCATGGCGGCATCTGCTGCAATTGTTTCACATTCATTCTTTTTCCTCCAAAAAGGCGCCAAAAAATGCAGCGGCGGCTTGGGGGATACAGTGCATCAATTACGGCGGCTTAATGCCTCCACCCCATCACGTACCCCATTTGATCCAATTTTTCCTTTTTAGTCCTTCTTGTGTTCGGGCACAACAGAAAACCAGTGCCACCCCAAACAGCACCCGAAATGGATGCCACCGCCGGTTGCACACAGGCCGATTGCAAGTTGACAGATCCCCCCTGATTTTGTCATATTAATAAAGAAAACAGTTGGAAAAGGAGGGCTTCATTACAAAATTAACCACCATGGCTCTTTGTGGCGTTGAACGGATTCACGTCGGGAAGGGTTGAATGGAGAGATGCCCATGGTCACAGTGCCCACCCCCGGCGAATCGAATCCATCCCTGCGTGAAATTCGGGAGACGTCCGGGGATACCGCGGAGCAAGGCTCTCCCGAGAAAAATCTCCCTGCGAATCACTTCCACCGCATGCTCGCACTGATCAAGTCCAGCTATTTCGAAACCGACCTCGCCGGCCGGCTGACCTTTTTCAATGAATATGTCTGCAAGCTTCATGGACGCTCTGCGGAAGAGTTGAGGCGCCTTCACTCCCGGGACTTTATCGCCCCTGAGCAATTCCAGAAGGTTTATGCAGTTTGGGACACCGTTTATCGAACCGGCACACCCTCGGATGCCATTCAATACGACATCATACGCAAAAATGGCTCGCGTGCCTCGGTTGAAACCGCTGTCTCGCTCCTACGGGACCCGCAAGGCAAGCCCATCGGCTTTTGCGGCATATCCCGGGACATCACCGAACGCAAACGTGCGGAAAAGGCGCTCCGGGA
>JAGTVD010000287.1 GCA_018224505.1 Desulfatitalea sp.
TACGATGACCGGGCGCCTTCCGGAACTTGCAAACATTTCCAGTGGTGATTATAGTCCGGCCATTATGAAAACAACCTACGAGAAATTTCCGGACCCCAAGGAATTGGAAAAAGAGCTGGGTGACTTTCTGACCAAACGCTTCGGCGGTTCGGTCAAACTGGCAACCCCCATCGTCCTGCCCCAGGCGGAGGAATCGGATACCGTCGAAAAACCGGTACACGAGAATACGGAGATCCATTTCGATCTCAAGCCAGAAGAACTGGTCGCCTACCTGGACCAATACATCATCAAACAGGACCGCGCCAAGGCGATCCTGGCGACCAAAATCTGCACCCATTTCAACCGCATCCGTTACATGCAGGCATCGCGGGAAAAGATGAGCCCCTTGGTTGGCGGCATCAAAAACAATATATTGATGCTCGGTCCGACCGGTGTGGGCAAAACCTACATGATCCGGCTGATCGCCCATAAGATTGGCGTGCCCTTTGTGAAAGGTGACGCCACCAAGTTCAGCGAAACCGGTTATGTGGGCGGGGATGTTGAAGACCTCGTGCGCGATCTATTACGCGAAGCCGATGGCGATGTCGAACGCGCACAATATGGCATTATCTATATCGATGAAGTCGATAAGATCGCTTCGGCCCACAACCTGGTCGGGGCGGATGTGTCGCGTACCGGCGTGCAACGGGCACTGCTCAAGCCGATGGAGGAGACCGAAGTCGACTTGAAGGTCCCCCACGATCCGATCTCCATGCTCCAGGAGATCGAGCGGTTTCGCAAAACCGGCCAACGGGATAAATCCACAGTCAATACCAGGAACGTCCTGTTCATCATGAGCGGCGCTTTCACCGACCTGGATAAAATCATCAAAAAGCGGCTGACCGAACAGGCGATCGGTTTTGGCGCCACTTTCACCCGCGCTGAAGATCAGACCGATATCCTTTTGCGTGTCAAATCGGAGGATCTGATCACCTATGGATTCGAATCGGAGTTTGTGGGGCGTTTACCGGTGCGGGCGGTGTTTGAGCATTTAACCGAAGACGATCTGTTCACCATCCTGGAAAATCCGAACAATCCGATCATGCTGGGCAAAAAACTGGATTTCGCCGCCTACGGCATCACCGCCAAATTCGCCCGCAGCGCATTGCGCCTGATCGCCAAACGGGCCTTTGATGAGAATACCGGCGCCCGTGGGCTGGTCAGTGCGGTGGAACGTTACCTGCTGGGTTTTGAAAAACGACTGCCCTCCACCAAGGTGAATCGGTTCGCCGTTTCGCAGGAGGTGCTCGTGGCCCCCGAAAAGTGGTTGGCGAAACTGGAAGCGGCGCCCGATCATCCGGAGATGCAAGCCGCTTTCCAGGCCACCCGTGACGAGGAGATCGCGGCGCTCACCCAATACGTCAGCGACAACCAACGCCATCTGAGCGAAAAGTTCGGATTTCCCCTGACGCAAGCGCGCGTGGCACTGATTGCCGAATACTACGCCGCCCACACCACCGACATCAATGGGGTGTTCGATGCGTTCACCCATTTCTACGAGCAGATCAAAACCATAGAGATGCATTTTCTTAAAAAGCATGGTATCAACATCGTCTTTGAAGAGGAGGCCATTGACTTTATCATCGAGCAATGGCTGTACGTTTCACCGGACCTGGATGCCATCTACAAACGATTGAGCGCCGATTTGGAGTATGGTTTGAAACTGGTGCGCGAAAAAACAGGGCGCAACCGTTTCTTTCTGACGCGTCAGGCGTTGGTATCACCGGAAGATTTCATCGCTCAGCTGCTGAAAAAGACCCACGTCGAACCGGAACTGCCTGCGCCGGAAGCGGACGCGGATCGGGAAAGGACGGACAACCAAACATGATCGGCATCTCTAAACTGTACTGCGGAACGGTGGAACCTTCCGATGCCCTGCGCTACGGTCGGCATTCGTCCCGCTTGCCCAGCCACCTGCTTCAATTCTCCGCCGACAAGCGTCCCGTGGTGGTATGGAATGTCACCCGGGCGTGCAACCTCAAATGCGTGCACTGTTACGCCCATGCCACGGACAGCGGCGCGGCCGATGAGCTGAGCCACGCCGAAGGTCGCCGCTTGATCGATGATCTGGCATCCTATGGGGTGCCGGTGCTCCTCTTTTCCGGTGGCGAACCGCTGGTGCGCAAGGATCTGCCCGATCTGGCGGCCTATGCGGTTGAAAAAGGCATGCGGGCGGTCATTTCCACCAACGGCACCCTGATCAACCCGGCAATGGCCAAGACCCTCAAACAGATCGGGCTGTCCTACGTGGGTATCAGCCTGGACGGCCTGAAGCCGGTCAACGACCACTTCCGGGGCGTGCCGGGTGCCTTCGACAAGGCCATCGCCGCTATCCGAAACTGCCAGGCCGAGGGGATCAAGGTCGGCCTGCGTTTTACCATGAACAAACGCAACGTCCAGGAGATCGACGGCATCTTCGACCTGCTGGAGGAGATGGAGATCCCGCGGGTCTGCTTCTACCACCTGGTGTATGCCGGACGCGGAAACGACCTGCGCGCGGAAGACCTGACCCATGACGAAACCCGCGCCGCTGTGGACCTGATCATTGATCGCACCCGCCATTTGCACGCCCGAGGCAAGCCCAAGGAGGTGCTGACGGTGGACAACCACGCCGACGGCCCTTATCTCTATATGCGCCTCCTTGAAGAAGATCCCCAACGCGCGGCCGAGGTGCTTGAGCTTCTAAAAATGAACGAAGGCAATAATTCGGGCCGCGGCATCGGATGCGTCAGCTGGGATGGCGAGGTGTATGCCGATCAATTCTGGCGGCACCACAGTTTCGGCAACGTGCGCCAACGGCCCTTTTCTCAAATCTGGTCCCAACCCGAAGACCCCCTGCTGGCCCAACTCAAAGAAAAAAAGAATTTCGTTCAGGGACGCTGCGCCACCTGCCGGTGGCTCGATATCTGCGGCGGCAATTTCCGCGTGCGCGCCGAAGCCGTGACCGGCAATGTGTGGGCTCCCGATCCCGCCTGTTACCTGAGCGATGACGAGATCGCCCAAACCGTGTAGACAAGGAGTAGAGGATGCTGTTTCCCGATTACCGGCCTCGCCGTATGCGCCAGAACGCGGCCTTTCGCCGCCTGGTGCGTGAAACCCAGTTGCAGGTCGACGACCTGATTCTGCCGCTATTCGCCGTTGAGGGCAAGGACGTGAAGAATGCCATCCCCTCCATGCCCGGCCATTTTCAGCTTTCGGTGAATCATCTTGTCGAAACCGCCCGGGAAGCCCACGGACTGGGTATTCCGGCGGTGATCCTGTTCGGCATCCCAGCGCGCAAAGACCCCATGGGCACCCAGGCTTATGCCAAGGATGGTATTGTACAGCGGGCCGTGCGGGCCATCAAATCCAAAGTACCCGATTTGGCGGTGATCACCGATGTGTGCCTCTGCGAGTACACCGACCACGGCCACTGCGGCGTGGTTCAGGGCCACATTATCGACAACGACCTGTCCTTGGACCTGCTGGCACAGACCGCCCTTTCGCATGCCAAGGCCGGGGCCGACATGGTGGCCCCTTCGGACATGATGGACGGCCGCGTCACCGAAATCCGCAATGTGCTGGACGAAGCCAACCTGAGCCATGTCCCCATCATGTCCTATGCCGCCAAGTATTGCTCCGCCTTTTACGGCCCATTCCGTGAAGCGGCCGGTTCGGCGCCCCAATTCGGTGACCGCAGCACTTACCAGATGGACCCGGCCAACGCCCAGGAGGCCATCCGCGAGGTCTCCATGGATGTGGAGGAAGGAGCGGATATCGTCATGGTCAAACCGGCCCTGCCCTATCTCGATATTCTATGCCGAATCAAGCAGGAATTCGATCTGCCCGTGGCGGCTTACAACGTCAGCGGAGAATATGCGATGATCAAGGCGGCCGCTGAAAAAGGGTGGATCGACGGCCCGCGGGTCATGATGGAAACCCTGACATCCATCAAACGCGCCGGCGCCGACATGATTTTGACCTATTTCGCTCTGGAAGCGGCACAGGTGCTCAATAATCGATAAGGATCCCAAGCGCATGCACCATCCTCAACAGCCCGATTCACACCCCGGCACCACCGATCCGGCCAATGCCGGGGGCGCCTCCCCTCCCCTGCGTTTGGTGGCCTGGGAGACCACGCGCAATTGTAACCTCTCCTGCGTTCACTGTCGTGCATCGGCCACTTGCGGCCCCTACAGCGGTGAGTTGGGCACCGAGGCGGCCTTGCGCCTGCTTTCGCAAATCGCCCGGGTCGCTCAACCCATTGTCATCCTCACCGGCGGCGAACCACTGCTGCGGGAGGATATTTTCGACATCGCCGCCTACGGCACCGAAAAGGGATTGCGCATGGTCATGGCGCCCAACGGCACCCTGATAACGCCCCAAATTGCCAAGAAGATGGCCACATCGGGCATCAAGCGCATCAGCATCAGTCTGGACGGCGCCACGGCCGATAGTCATGACCAGTTCCGTGGCGTATCCGGGGCCTATGAAGGAGCGTTGCGGGGCATCAGGCATGCCAAGGCAGCCGGCATCGAATTTCAAATCAACACCACCATTACGAAAACCAACCTGGACCAAATCCCCAAAATCCTCGCACTGGCCGAGCAACTCGGGGCGGTGGCGCACCACATTTTTTTATTGGTTCCCACCGGCCGCGGCAAATACATCGTTGATCAGGCCATCGACGCCCAGGAATACGAACAGACCCTGAACTGGTTCTACGAACAGCGCAATCGCACCCCCTTGCAGCTCAAAGCCACATGCGCCCCGCACTATCACCGCATCATGCGCCAGCGGGCGAAAGCGGAAGGGCAATCGGTGACCTACCAGACCCACGGCCTGGATGCCGTCACACGCGGATGCTTGGCCGGCAGCGGCTTCTGTTTTGTTTCCCACCGCGGCATCGTGCAACCCTGCGGTTTTCTCGATTTGCCTTGCGGCGATGTCACCCAAGACGATTTCGCCGATATTTGGCACAACTCCCACAACTTTAAAATCCTTCGCGATACCAACCAACTCAAAGGCAAATGCGGCATCTGTGAATACCGCAAGGTTTGCGGCGGATGCCGTGCCCGGGCCTTCGAGGCCGTCGGCGACTTCATGGAAGCCGAACCCTTATGCCTTTACGA